>CALEMD010000029.1 GCA_937902945.1 uncultured Erysipelotrichaceae bacterium
TGTACAGACAAAGCAGCCAAGAAAGAGAAATCTGCTTTTTGCCATTGGCATCACCTTGTTCTTTATCTGTGACGGCTCTATTGCCGCCCGAACACTGCTTACCTCGGGAACTGCAATTCATACCGTGTTTGCCATATTGGTTTGGACGGCGTATATACCTGCGCAGGTATTTATCCTGTTTAGCTATCTTGAAATAATTAAGAAGCATATCAAGCAGAAAAGGTGATACAGAGATTGCTATCTGCCATTTGTGCGGCTTTGCTTAGTGAGACAGCTTCTGCAAGGTGCATAGATCTAAACGATCGGGCACCTTTTTTTATGATCTTTTGAGCTGTTTAGAGTCGAGAAGCAGTACAGTATGATATGATACAAAGGATAATACGGGAGGATTTGAATGATGGATACAGAAGAACTGCGCAAGCATGCCAAGCAGATTCGGATTAACATTGTTAAGATGGTTGCCAATGCGAAATCTGGACATCCAGGCGGATCGCTTGGAGCTGCAGACATTGTGACTGCATTGTATTTTAATGAAATGGATATAACACCAGAGAATGTTCATGGAACAGACAGAGATCGCTTTGTTCTTTCTAAAGGACACAACTCCCCGCTTCTTTATGCAGCCCTTTCTGAAAAAGGAATACTGAAGGATGATCTGATGACATTCAGAAAGATTGACTCAAATCTTCAGGGACATCCGAATATGAATGAAACAACAGGTGTTGATATGTCTTCTGGATCATTGGGACAGGGACTGGCAGTTGCAAATGGAATGGCACTTGCTGACCGTCTTTCAAAGAAAGATCATAGAATCTACTGCCTGCTGGGTGATGGTGAATGTGAAGAGGGCGAAGTGTGGGAAGCAGCAATGTCTGCGGCTCATTACAAGCTCGATGCACTGTGTGCAATTGTAGATATCAATGGTCTGCAGATAGATGGAAATACAGCAGATGTTATTGGACCGGAACCTTTTGATAAAAAGTTTGAAGCCTTTGGCTGGCATGTCGTTAAGTGTGATGGACATGACTTTGATGATCTGAAGAGAGCATTTGATGAAGCTCGTTCCACAAAAGGACAGCCGACTGTAATACTGGCTAAAACAATTAAAGGAAAAGGCGTGTCATTTATGGAGAATAAAGCAGAATGGCATGGCACAGCACCGAATGCAGAACAGACTGCATTGGCTTTGAAAGAACTGGAGGCTGAATAACATGGGATTGGCGACTAGAGAAGCTTTTGGCCAGAAGATAGCAGAACTGATCAAAGAGAATGATAAAATCGTAGTTTTAGATGCAGATCTTGCTAAATCAACAAAGACAACAGATGCTCGCAAAGCAGTGCCGGAGAGATGCTTTGATATAGGTATTGCCGAAGCAGATATGATTGGTACTGCAGCAGGACTTGCGGCAAGCGGCTATATTCCGTTTGCTTGCACATTTGCAATGTTTGCAACAGGCCGTGCCTGGGAACAGATCCGCAACAGTGTTGCTTATCCGCACCTGAATGTGAAAGTTATCGGTTCTCATGCCGGTATTGCGGTAGGTGAAGATGGCGTGTCTCATCAGGCAATAGAAGATATTGCAATTATGCGTGCAATTCCTGGCATGACTGTCTATTCACCATGCGACAGTGCAGAAACAAAAGCATGTATTGCACAGATGGTTGGTGAGAAGAAGC
>CALEMD010000030.1 GCA_937902945.1 uncultured Erysipelotrichaceae bacterium
GAGATGATCAAGGACGGATGTGCATTCATGTGCGATGCCGGCATGTGCGGCAGCTATGACAGTATTCTTGGAAGAGATATTGATGAAGTCATCCACCATAACATTCTCAACGAGGCAACAAAGTTTATACCAGCTGAAGGGCCGGCAATTATATGCGGCTGTGTCATAACCATCGATGACTCAACTCATCGGGCTGTATCCATTGAAAGAATTCAGATGCGTCCGGAATAATCCGGACGCTTTTCTAAAGGAGACAACATGTCTAACCGTGATACTGGAATTATCTTCTTCGATATAGACCATACTTCTTTTCAGACGGACATATTCGATGCTCCGGCTTCAACAAAGAAGGCCTTTGCTGAACTTAAGAAAAGGGGCATGAAACTTGGCATATGCACTTCAAGAGCATATGAGGAACTAGCTACGCTGCCAAAGGATTATCTCGATACAATGGATGTGACAGTCTGTTCCACCGGTGCACAGATCCGCTATGCAGAAACAATTCAAAGAATCGAAATCCCATATGCAGATGCATTGGAGGCTATTGCATTCTTTGAAGCAGAACACATTGCATATCGCTATGAAACGATGGATTCCAAAGCATACTTAGCAGTCAAAGAACAGAAGTACAGAGATATATTTGAGCATCTGTATCATATGTGCCCGCCGTACAAGAAGTATGAGAATGAGCATATTGACCAGATACTTTTCTACAACAATGACGGAAGTACTGCGGGTATTGTGCAGAAGCGCTTTCCGTCCCTCAGCATAGTAGCGCAGAAAGATTCCTGTGAACTGCTCGCTTGCGGCATAAGCAAGGCATCTGGGATGAAAACAGCCGCTGAACATTTTGGTTTCAGCCTTGCACAGACCGCTGCTTTCGGCGATGGGGACAATGACGCAGATATGCTGAAAGAGGCAGATATCGGCATAGCTATGGGCAATGCAACAGAAGCCTGCAAAGAGGCAGCTGATTATCTGACAGGAACAATAGAAAACGACGGTCTGTATGATGCCTGTCGGCATTTTGGGTGGCTTTTGTCTGATTGAATTGAAAGAATAATGATGCTATAATTTCACAGTCAAAGGAGGATTTACAAATGCCAGTTAAGGTTGATAAGGATCTGTGCATTGGATGCGGTGCATGCACTGGTGTATGCCCTGTTACTGCAATGACACTCGGCGATGACGGCAAAGCTCAGTGTGATGAGAATGTCTGTGTTGACTGCCAGACATGCATCGGAACTTGCCCGGTATCTGCAATCTCAGAGAAATAAACTGAAAGGTACACTGAAAAGGATTGATATAATCGATTGATCAGTCCTTTTTTCATGCCTTTGGATTTCTTCTGCTATAATAATGCAGTGGAAAAAGGAAATACTGATATGGAAAACTATAAACTGCCTAATCACAGAGCTGAACAGAAAAGAACTAGACAGCCTGAAAACATACTCCGTGATAGGTTTTCAATGCCCGCAGAGGCCCTGCATTTAGGCAAAGGCAGGAAATACTGCATTCATACATTTGGATGTCAGGCCAATGTGCGAGATTCAGAAACAATGGCAGGCATACTTGAAAAAATGGAATTTGCAGAAACAGACAATGATGCTGAAGCAGATGTTGTTATCTTCAATACCTGTGCAATCCGCAAAGCTGCAGAAGACCATGTCCTAGGACAGATAGGGGAGTTCAAAAGTCTGAAGAAAGAATACCCGGAAAAAATCATTGCACTATGCGGGTGCATGGCGCAGGAGGATGAAACAGTTGATCGCATCATCCGCACCTATCCGCAGGTTGATTTGGTATTCGGAACTCATAACATCAATGTGCTGCCGTCTTTTCTTGTGCGCATGTACAAGGATCACAGACGGATTGTAGAAGTTGAATCCATTGAAGGGGAAGTCATTGAAGATCTTCCTGTTTCGCGTTCAAGTTCCAGCAAGGGATTTGTAAATATTATGTATGGATGCAATAAGTTCTGTACTTACTGCATTGTTCCCTATACCCGCGGCGTAGAACGCAGCCGCATGCCGGAAGAGATACTGAAGGAAATACATAAGATGATGGATGAAGGCAGAAAAGAGGTCATCCTGCTAGGACAGAATGTCAATGCCTATGGCAAAGATCTCGGCATGGAAGATGGATTTGCAGAACTGCTTGAAAGCATTGCAGAGACAGGGATTCCCCGCATCCGCTTTTATACCTCTCATCCAAGAGATTACAGTGCTTCTGTTATCGATGTGATGCATCGCTACAGCAACATCATGAGAAGTCTGCATCTTCCGGTACAGTCCGGCAGCAATGAAGTATTGAAGCGCATGGGACGCGGCTATACGGTTGAACAGTACAAAGAACTGTTTGATGCCCTGAAGCGCTCCATTCCCGATATCACATTCACTACGGATCTGATTGTCGGCTTTCCATCGGAAACCGATGAACAGTTTCAGATGACGCTGGATTTAGTGGACTACTGTCAATTTGATTTAGCCTATACATTCATCTACAGTCCTCGACAGAAGACACCGGCGGCTGCTATGAAAGATGATGTATCCATGGAAGTCAAGAATGAAAGACTGCAGGAGCTGAATCGTCGGATCACCCGCTATGCCAAACTCAATAACGAGGCTTTTATGCATAAGACAGTAAAAGTGCTGTGTGAAGGACCAAGCAAAAAGAATCCAGATGTACTATGCGGATACAGCGAAGAAAATAAACTGGTGAATTTTACCGGCAGCGGTGTAAATGAAGGGGATATCGTCCCAGTGTATATTGATACAGTTAGAAGTTTTTCATTGGATGGTCATGTGCAGACTGATTGAGAATGGATATGTTTTAGCGTATAATAAAGCAGTAATGAAACAGTATTGGAGGATAATCAATGAGTAAAGTTAAGATTTTTGCCCTTGGCGGTCTGAATGAAGACGGCAAGAACATGTATGTAATAGAAAAAGATCAGGATCTGTTTGTTTTAGAATGCGGCTTAAGATATCCAGGCGGTGAACAGCTTGGTGTTGAAATGATTATCCCGGATTTCAAATATCTGATCGATAACCAATCCCGTATCAAAGGTGTTTTCATCACCCATGGACATGATGATGTCATGGGTGCTCTAGCCAATCTTTTAAAGCAGATCAATGTTCCTGTATATACAGCGCCATTGACCGCTTTGATGTTTGAACGCAGAGCGAAAGCCGAAGGACTGAAGAATCTGAATATCCATCGGATCCGCAGAAATGCGACATTTAAAATCGGCAGCACGGAAATCCGCACATTCGGTACAACCCAGTCCATTGCGGATGGATTCGGCGTCGCCATCAAGACAGACGAAGGATATATTGTCTATACAAGCGAATTTATCGTGGACTATGATACGAAGAATGAAGCTTTCAAATTCGATATTACAAATATTACAGACCTTGGCTCTGCCGGTGTGCTTTGTCTTTTGGCAGAATCTGTAGGTTCCACAAAAGAAGGGCACAGTGCTCCCCGCCATCGCATAACCAAACTGATTGAGCCATATTTTGAAGAAGCAAAGAATAGAATGCTGATCACGATGTATGATCAGAATCTTTACAGAGTCATCGAAGTCATTGAACTGGCAAACAAGTACAACCGCAAGGTTGTTATCTATGATCCGGAACTCAGAGAACTAATGGCGGATATGGCAAGATTGGGATACTACCATATTCCTGCGGGTCTTGAAATAGCACCGCAGAACTATGACAACAACAATGAAAATGTCATTGTCATCATTGCTGGAACAGGTTCGAATATCTTCAAGAAAGTGCATAAGATTGCGACTAAGGAAGATGAAAAGATAGAGCTGAAGCCGACAGATACCATTATTATCGCTTCTCCGGCAGTGCCAGGAACAGAACGTGAAGAGAGTTCCATGGAAGATGACCTGTACAAAGAGAGTGCTAATGTATATGCAGTTGATTCCAAGCGCATGTTCTCAATGCATGCGGCTATTGAAGATCTGAAGATGATGATCTATCTTCTTAAGCCGAAATACTATATGCCGGTCAAGGGTGAATACCGCCAGCTGATTACCAATGCGAATATCGCATTGGATATGGGATACAGCGCCACGAATATCATCGTGCTTGACAATGGACAGGTTGCGACGATTGATGGCGGCGTATTGGCAAAGCAGTATGACCACGTGGATATTGAAGACGTTCTGGTTGATGGAAATGAGAATCTTGATGCGTCAGGAATGGTGCTGAAAGATCGTGAACTGCTGTCTACGGATGGTGTTATCATTGTCGGAGTGGTCATCAATCATGCCACTAAGCAGATTATCGGCGGACCGGATGTGCAGAGCCGCGGTGTAATCTACTTGAAGGATGCGGACTATATTATTAAAGAAGTAGGCAATATTGTTGAGAAGACAATCAATGATGCAGTCCGTTCGAGAAAGTTTGACAACATGGAATGCCGTGCTGAAGCACGTGATCAGATCAGCAGATATATACTCAAGCAGACCGGAAAGAGACCGATGATTCTGCCGGCTATTGTTGAGATTAATTCAAGCAGTGAAGACTAGTGAGGGGTAACGTGTCTAGAAAAAAAAGAAAGACCAAGGCAGATATTGCCAGAGATGAAGAAGTCCGGCAGTGGATTGTGATTGTTATACTGGTAGCACTGGCAGTTATTGCATATATGCAGCTTGGCATTGTTGGCAAGTTTCTGTATGACCTGCAGAGATTTCTATTTGGCAAGTTCTTCTATGCAGTGATCGGCATGATTGTGGCACAGATACTGATTACCATGATCAACCGCCGAAGCGGCAATACTTCCAGCAAGAATCCGATTGCTATCATTCTGATTGCAGTCGGTGTACTTCTGATCTGTGCAATGGATGCACCGTCAGATCTGAAGGGATTTGAAATTGTTAAAAACTATGCGGCTGATATACCGGCTTATTTCAACGCGGAACCGATCAGCAATGTCGGCGGCGGCATCATCGGAGCTGCATTGTTTTCTCTGACTTCTTTGCTGATAGATAGGACAG
>CALEMD010000031.1 GCA_937902945.1 uncultured Erysipelotrichaceae bacterium
TATGGCATTTTCGGAAATTCAGACAAAAATCAGCACTTATCTTGAAAAGAGCGTATTTCTTTCAGCAGCGGTTCTTTCAATACACCCCGTTCTGTGAAATAGCCGGTATTCAGATGTGCTAGATCAACACCTGGTTCATCTGCCAGGGCTTTTTCCAGTTCTTCTTCCAAAGGCTTCATAGGTAATTTCTTCTGCAGATTCTCTGGGAACATAGGAGGATTGCATTCGAGATAGAACTGAGGAATATATGGTTCCAGCTTGATAAACTGATGATCAATCACATAGCCTGGCAATCCCCACTTCTCTTCCATCCGTATGCATTCTGCTTTCAGCCGCAGGCAATCATTGTTCTGTTTCATGCTTCCGGTTTCCATCAGATTGGCGGTTTCCTTAGGATCGTTCAATAGATCAAAGAATTCTTCATGTCCTCCGCCGTAATAGTATGTGTAGCGATAGCGGCTGTCCTGTATGCTGCACCAGCGTTTATTGCCGTGTTCATGTTCAATGTACTGATAGCGTCTGTCTTTAGTATCCATATGCAGAAGGGATCCGCCTGGCAGCTGAATGCTATGATCTGGATACTCTAGATCAGCCGCATCCAATATCGTTGGCATCAGGTCATTGAGATCCGCAAATCGGAACTCATGGGAACCGGCTTGAATGTGTCCAGGCCAGCGCATGATCATCGGCACACAGGAACTTGGCCTGTTTGGAAGAAACTTCTGCCATGTGCCAAGATCGCCAAGCATTTCGCCGTGATCACTGGTGAAAATGACAAGGGTATTGTCAGCCAGGTTCTGTTTCTTCAGCTCATCTAATATTCTTCCGATCTGGTGATCCGTGAAGGTGATGGCGGCTGCGTAGAGCTGACGGATTCTATGCACAGTTTCCTTTGTTGGATTATCCGCAATGGCTTTGTTTTCTTCTGCTAGTGCAGAAAGAGGAGTCTGCGTGACTGTTGGTTCAGGCAGATCGATATCATCATACAGATGTGCATAGGAATGCGGCACATCAAAAGGCGGATGCGGTTCAATGAAACCAGCCCACAGAAGGAAAGGGCGATTCAGACTGCGCTCTCTAAGATAGGCAATGCTTCGATCTGCAACCCAGGCAGAACCGTGGTCCTTCTCAGAAACAAGGGACTGCTGAGGCTGCATATACAATAGATGGCGGACTCCGTGAATAGACTGCAGAGAGGAATACCCATTGTTTTTAAGATACATGGCATAATCATCATCTTCCTGAAACCGCGGAATCTCGTCCATAAGTTCAAGCCGTGCAAAGCCATTGTGACGGCGGTAAGGCTGAAAATGCATTTTGCCGATGGCAGCCGTATCGTATCCATGATCGCTCAGTATCTGCGGGAAAGTAGGCAATGCATAGGGCATATAATGAGAATCATCAAAATAGTTGGTATCAAAGGTATGATACTTTGCGCTGAGTCCGGTAAGTATATTATGTCTTGCCGGAAGACAGACAGGGTTTGGCGAATAGCAGGACTGAAAGATGCATCCTTCAGATGCTAATGCGTCCAGATTTGGTGTAATCATGTATGGATATCCGGCAGCGGCAATTGTGTCATAACGCTGCTGATCTGTCGTAATAAGCAGAATGTTCGGCTGTGGCATATGAATTTCTCCTTTCCATGATTATAATATGAAAAAGCAGAAGTTATGAGTACTTTCATGAACTGCAGAAATGAGGGAAAAGCCATGAAGCGCACAGACATTGTCATGACCCCGGAATTGAAAAGCTTCCTTAGCTTTGATATTGGAAAGATGCGGAAAGAATTTGCCGATCAGGCGATACAGGATATTGCATACTGCAATGATCTGAAATTGGATCTGTATCTGCCGGATAGCAGAAAAGAAAAGATACCGGCTGTCATTATCGTATTCGGAGGCGGCTGGGTCAGCGGATTCAAGCAGGATGGTTTTGTAGAACCGATGGCGAGGATCAAAGAGTGTGGATATGCAGCTGTGGTGCCGGATTACACGCTGGCATTGGATGACTGCTTTCCGCGGCCTGTAGAAGATATACAGGCATGTGTGAAATGGGTTAGAAGAAATGCAGATAAATATGGGCTGGATGCGGAGAATATTACCCTGTGGGGAGAATCTGCAGGTGCACACTTAGCCTTAGAGGCTGGTCTGATGCATCCAGAAACAGAAGAATCGGTGCGCAGTATTATTGCCATGTATCCGCTGACAGATCTCGATACAGCAGATGCGCAGGCAGAACAGTGCGGAATGAAAGCCCGCTATGATAATCCCAACAGCGTTTTAGGAATCTTTATGGGAAATGGATTTAGCGATGAAAAGATCAGAAAGCAGGCAAGCCCTGTCAATCATATGCATGCAGGTATGCCGGATATTCTGATACAGCATGGTACTTTTGATAAGATGATACCGTATCTGCAGTCACAGGAATTCTATGATGCGGCCATAAAGCAGGGAATGCAGGATAAAGTACAGCTGGAATTGATTCCGGGAAAGGAGCACACAGATCCATGGTTCTTTCAAAAAGAAAACCTCAGCCATCTAGACAGCTGGATGCAGAAGAAAAAAGTCTCTGGATAGAGAAAAAGATATATGGAGCTTGGCTTGGCAAATTGATTGGAATTCGAGCAGGAGCGCCGATTGAAAGCTGGACAGCAGAAGAGATAAAGAAAACCTATGGAAAGATCCTGAGCTATCCGGTTGATTATGATGTGTTTGCGGCCGATGATGACAGCAATGGCCCTTTATATTTTGTGAGAGCACTTTTAGATCATCCAGATGGCAGAATAAGCGAAAAAGAACTTGGCGATCATCTGCTGGAAGTGAGCTGTGATGGAACGGGACTTTTCTGGTGGGGCGGAGTAGGTGTGTCAACAGAACATACCGCCTATGACAATCTGTCAAAAGGAATAGAAGCTCCTGAAAGCGGCAGTGCAAAGAGAAACGGCGAGGCACTTGCACAGCAGATTGGAGGACAGATCTTCAGTGACTGCTGGGGCTATGTCAGCTGCGGCAATGTGAAGCTTGCGGCTGATCTCGCACAGAAGATGAGCCGGGTCACACATGATGGGGACGCAGTACAGGGCGGGCGTTTTGTGGCCGCATGCATTGCGGCTGCTTATGATCAAACCGATATGCATAGCATCATAGAGATTGGATTGAAGCAGATTGATCCTTCCTCACATTATGCAGAAACAGTGAATGCAGTATTGAATATGTATGATAAAGATCCAGATGATCCGCAGAAATGCATACGGATGATACTGGATGACTATGGATATGAGAAGTATGAAGGAGCATGCCCGATCTGGACTAATGCGGCCATTATGGTATATGCATTGCTTTATGGCAATGGCAGCTTTGACAGAACGATGCAGCTTTGTGCAGAAGGCGGCTATGATACTGACTGCAATATGGGCAATGCTGGTTCCATTGCCGGCATGGCATACG
>CALEMD010000032.1 GCA_937902945.1 uncultured Erysipelotrichaceae bacterium
ATGCATTCAGCTACATAATCAGCGGCAATTCTCAGTGATTCTTCAAAACCCTTGTCGTTCATCATGGCGCCAACGAATGTGCTGGCGAATATATCTCCGGTTCCGTGGAAGTGCTGCGGCAGTTCCTCGCAGTCATAATAGAAGTACATATCCGTATCAGCATCATAGGAATATACACCCAGTCTTTTTTTCTGCAGAGATACCCCTGTCAGTACGGCTCTGCGGCATCCAAGTGCGGTCAGTTTCTTCAGCATATCTTTGATATAGGCTTCATCATAATCATTGCCAGCATACGGTACATTCAGCATATAGGCTGCTTCTGTCATATTTGGGACAATGACATCGGCATGGCTGCAGAGTTCTGCCATGCTTGCTGCAAATTCCTTGGTGAATCCAGGATACAGATTGCCATTATCAGCCATGCATGGGTCAACAATGATAAGTGTTTTATCTGTCTTGAAATCTGCAAATAGTTTCTCGGCAAGCTTCAGCTGTTCGAATGATCCCAGGTACCCTGTATACAGGGCGTCAAATGCAAAGCCTTCCTTTTTCCAGTGGGCGGTGATCGGTTCAATTTCACTGGTTAAATCATGAAATGTGAACCCTTTGAAAGCTGTGTGAGTGGATAGCACAGCAGTAGGAATTACAGCGGCTTCAACACCCATTGCAGAAATCACGGGCAGGGCCACTGTCAAAGAGCATTTTCCAACACATGATATATCCTGAATTGTTGCAATTCTTTTCATAGAAATCACTCCTGTTCATGCGTCATTATACATGATTCTGCAGGCTTAAGGAAATGGCCAGGCAGGATCTGAAGCATCATGGATTTCAGATGGCTTCCGCATGTACTGCGTCATATACTTCTGTCTTTGGTATAATTCATATATAGGAGTCAGACAATGAAAATAAAAATTTCAATAATGGATCACGAAGATCAGGTGATTGAGTATAAAGAGGGCATCACAGCAGAAAGAATTGCAGATGCCTTGCAGAAGGATCTGCCTTATCAGATTCTGATGTGCAGAATTGATGGGGAGGATAACAGACTCACAGCTGTTCTTGATCATGACTGCCGCCTAGAACTGCTGGATATGCGCAGTTCTTCAGCAAATATGTGCTATCAGGGATCTCTGATTCTTCTGTATACAAAGGCAGTGCATGATCTGTTTGGCAAAGATGTGCAGGTGACAATCGCAAATTCTCTGAATAAGGGTCTTTTCAATATCATCCGTACAGGCGGTTTGAAGGCTGCAGACGCGCATATGATTCAGAAGAGAATGGAAGAGATTGTCGAAGAAGATATACCTTTTCAGGAAAAAACTGTTTCCAGAGAACAGATGCTGAAGCTTGTAAAAGAGAATGCATGCAGAAACTGCAATAGAGTAGTGGAAAGCGCAGAAGATCTAGACTATGCACAATGGGCATCTTTGCAGAATGAACAGAGTCTTTTCTATCATCATTTTGTGCCATCTGCACGGTATCTTAAATTCTTCGAAGTAAGAAGATATAAAAATGGAATGCTGCTGCGATTCCCCCAGCCTTCGAATCCGAACGTCATTCCTGAATACCATGATCAGAAGCTTCTGTATGATGCCTTCTCAGAAGCAACTTACTGGGATAAAGTTACGCAGATTGGATATGCATATGATCTGAATGAAAAAGTCATTCATAATGATACAAAGGATCTTGTGCTGATCTGCGAAGCTCTTCATGAGAAGCGCATTGCAGAGATAGCAGATAAGATCCAGCAGTCAGGAAAGCGGATTATACTGATTGCTGGACCATCTTCTTCCGGTAAAACATCATTTGCGAAAAGACTGTGCATACAGCTTTCTGTTCTAGGCAGAAAGCCGCTGTATCTTGGCACAGATGATTATTTCAGAGACCTCGCCGATACACCTCTGGATGAAAAAGGAAAGAAGGATTATGAGAGTCTGAATGCAGTAGATACGGATCTGTTTGCGTCCAACATGAATGATCTCTTGGAAGGAAAGAAAACAGATCTTCCATCATTCGATTTTCTCAAGCAGCAGAAGATATTTAAACAGCGTGTGACTTCTATAGATGAATCTCAGCCAATTGTCATAGAGGGAATCCATGCATTGAATCCGGCGTTGACGCAGGGAATCGACAACGATTACAAATTCAAGATATACATCAGCCCTCTGACACAGCTCAACATAGATGAATACAATCGCATTCCTACGACGGATGCAAGAATGCTGAGAAGACTGGTGCGTGATTACCAGTTCCGCGGGAAGCCGGCACAATCTACGATAGACGCTTGGGCCAGCGTCAGAGCCGGTGAGGAAAAATGGATATTTCCATTTCTGGATGAAGCAGATGCTTTCTTCAATTCGCATTTTCAGTATGAACTGGCAGTGCTGAAAAAGTATGCAGAGCCGCTGCTGAAAAACATTCGTTCTGATGAGAAAGAGTATGCTGAGGCACAGCGGATGCTTGCCTTTCTGAAGTACTTTGCGGTTATGGAGGATACTTCTGTGATTCCGAATAATTCCATTATCCGAGAGTTCATCGGCGGAAGTGTTCTGGTTAAGTAAAAATTCAGACAAAATTCAGATAAGAAAAACAGCAGATACGGTAGCGCTTTCAAAGGCTTGATATCGCTGTTTTTTGAATGCTTACAGCTTTCATAAACCAAAAATATACAAAAAAGGATGATTGACATGGAATTTAACAGTGCTTAAATAGCCTATGTACCAATTGTGTTGAAATTGTGAAAACGTGAGGCCAATATGAAACTATTAAATACATTCACAACCTTCAATCTGATTATTCTTGTCGTTATGACAATTCTATATTTCTATCAGATTGTATATATCGGAATCGGACTGAAAAAGAAAAATGCAGGTGCTGCAGAACCGGCAAGAACCATGCATCATTATGCAGCTTTCATATCCGCAAGGAATGAATCTCATGTTATTTCAGAACTTCTGGATAGTCTGCAGAAGCAGAACTATCCGCATGATCTTCTTGATGTCTTTGTGCTGGCAGACAACTGCACAGATAACACTGCAGAAATATCCAGACAGCATGGTGCTTATGTGTATGAGCGTTTTGATCAGAAACAGGTAGGCAAGGGATATGCATTGGATTATCTCTACCATCATGTGATTAAAGACCATG
>CALEMD010000033.1 GCA_937902945.1 uncultured Erysipelotrichaceae bacterium
GTCTTTTGAGCAGATGACTGATCTGCCGCAGTCACTGATAGAGTCATTAAAGGAAGATTTCAGCATGTTCCCGCTGACGCTGCTGAAAAAGCAGGTAGCTTCAGATGGAACAGCCAAGTATCTTTTTCAATGCATGGATGGATGCACAATAGAAACTGTTCTGATGCATTTTCATTTTGGTGAAAGCGTATGCGTATCCAGTGAAATCGGGTGCAATATGGGCTGTACTTTCTGTGCTTCTGGGCTATTGAAGAAGCAGCGCAATCTGACTGCTGGAGAAATGACAGCGCAGATACTTTATATACAGAAGGAACTGGATGAACAGCAGAAAAGAGTAAACAACGTTGTTATTATGGGAACTGGCGAGCCATTCGATAATTATGATAATGTCATGGCTTTCTGCCGCATCATCAACAGTGATTTAGGACTGGCTATAGGAGCACGGCATATTACTATATCTACATGCGGATTGGTGCCGATGATCAATCGTTTTGCGCAGGAGCATGTGCAGTACAATTTGGCGGTTTCGCTTCATGCATCCAATCATGAACTGCGGCTGAAACTGATGCCGGTTGAAAAGGCATGGCCGCTGGATCAGCTGATGCAGTCATTGCGAGACTACAGCTCTGACAACAATCGCAGGCTTACCTTTGAATACATACTTCTCAGAGGCATCAATGATTCAGATCAGAACGCTGCTGAACTTGCAGAACTGATACGGGGAATGAATGCATATATCAATCTGATTCCATACAATGAAGTAGACGAAAATGGATATAGGACAACGGATGACAGAACAGCTCTTCATTTTTATGATGTGCTGATGAGACATGGAGTCAAAGCTACACTGCGGAGCAAGCATGGTGAAGATATTGATGCTGCCTGCGGACAGCTGAGAGCTAAGCACGAGAAGAACAGAGAGGATGCATGAGATACTTTGGAATGAGTGACAGAGGACTGATCCGGAAGACGAATCAGGACAGTTACATCATTGCGGCAAATGAAGCCGGAGATGTTTTTGCGATGCTCTGTGATGGAATCGGCGGAAATCTCGGCGGAGATGTTGCGTCCCATACAGCTATTGCATATTTCTCTGAAGTATTTGCAGACAACCAGGGTTTTGAGGATGCAAGACAGGCGAAGCAATGGCTGCAGGAACATATGAAGATCTGCAATGAGCATATATGGAAACTGGGCCGCAGAAATCCTAAGTATCAGGGCATGGGGACAACATTCTGCGGAGTGCTGATGCTGAAAAGCTGCTTTCTGACTGTCAATATTGGTGATTCTAGAGCATATAAAGAAAGTGATGACGGTCAGTTTCAGCAGATGACGGTTGATCATACACTGGTTGCTGATATGCTTCTTCATGGTGAAATAACGCAGAAAGAGGCAATGACTAGTCCTCGCAAGAACGTTCTTACAAATGCTCTTGGAGTATGGCAGAATGTTCGCTGTGATATAGAAACACATACAGAACCGATCAGAAAAATACTTCTATGCTCTGATGGACTTCATGGATATGTTAAGGAAAGTGTCATCAGAAAAACGGTACTGGATGATGCAATGGATCCATCCTTGAAAGTACGCCGCCTGATCAAAGCAGCCCTTGCAGCCGGAGGCTTTGACAATGTGACAGTTATACTGATTGATATGAAAGGAGAGACACTGCAATGAGCAATATGATAGCGAACCGATATGAAGTTATTCAGCATATAGGACAGGGCGGCATGGCAGATGTCTTCCTGGCGGTAGACACTATACTGAATCGGCAGGTTGCAGTAAAGATTATGCGCGGAGAACTGTGCACGGATGAAGTATCCGTTCTTCGCTTTGAAAGAGAAGCACAGGCAGCAACCTCTCTGAATCATCCTAATATCGTTGAAGTATATGACGTAGGGGAATATAAGGGGCATCATTTCATAGTAATGGAATATGTACCTGGCAAGACTTTAAAGCAGGTTATAAAGGATCGCGGAGCACTGACTAAAGAAGAAACTGTGGATATTATGAAGCAGCTTGTTTCGGCAACTGCTGAAGCGCATAAAAGAGGTATAATCCATCGTGATATTAAGCCGCAGAATGTGATAGTCAAAGCGGACGGTTCCATCAAGATGGTGGATTTCGGCATAGCTTTAGCAAAAGGAAGCATGCAGCTGACACAGGCAAACAATGTAATGGGATCTGTGCATTACCTCGCTCCGGAGCTGGCTAGAGGAAATGCAGCTACTGTGCAGAGTGATATATATGCACTTGGAATTGTCATGTATGAAATGCTGAGTGGGGATGTCCCATATAAGGCTGATAATGCAGTACAGGTTGCCTTGATGCATATGCGCAACGAAATGCCGAGCATACGCAATATCAATCCAGAGATTCCGCAGTCCATCGACAACTGCATTATCCGTGCAACTGCAAAGAATCCGGCGATGCGCTATCGCTCCTGCAATGATATGCTTGCTGATCTGAGTACATGTCTGAGACCGGAAAGAGCCAACGAAAGAAAAATCATACTTGCTGAGACAGAAGACGATGAGAAAAAAGCGGTTCAGTCTTCAAAGCCTGTCAGAAAGGCAGCCGTCAGACAGAATACTGTGCAGGAAGAACCTGAAGAGCAGATATTCCGGCCGGCTGTGCAAAGACCGGCAAAGAAAAAGAATGGTCTTCTGATAACAATGATTATTCTGCTGATCTGTCTAGGTTTGGCAGGGATCTACTTTGCGCTGAATCAAAGCGGCTTTTTCAAAGAAGATATAAAACAGGTTGCAGTACCGGATATAACAGGAGTAACAATGGCCGAGGCAAAGAGTATCTGCCTTGATAACAATCTGGTATTGGATACGTCCAATGTGACATATACCCTTACTGAAAACACTGAAAAGGGACAGATTATAACTGTTTCGCCGGAAGTCGGAACATTGGTTGATCCGGAAACAACATTGACAGTAACAGTTTCCAGCGGCATCGGCGTAACAACCAAAGACTATGTTGGCATGAATATCAAAGATGCGCAGAACGATCTTGCACAATATGCAAGCATGAAAGTGGATGCTGTTGAAGAAGAAAACACAGATGTTGATCCTGGCACAGTCATCCGCCAGGAGCTGCTTACTCCAGGAACCCAATTCAATCCAGAAACTGCTGATGAGATAAGGCTTGTTTATGCATCCTATCCAACGATCACCATTCCTGATGATATTCAGGGGCAGACCATTGATGAAGCTACAGCAGAATTGGAAGCCATGGGAGTGCAAGTCAGAATAAGCAATCTGGATACGACCGCACTCACAGATGAGGAAATAGCGAATCTTAAGACTGGGGTTGTCATTAAATGCGATCCTGATATTGGCAGTGAATATACGCAGAAAGAAGATAACTATGTCATTCTTTATTACTATTGA
Organism: uncultured Erysipelotrichaceae bacterium; assembly: GCA_937902945.1. GTDB lineage: Bacteria > Bacillota_I > Bacilli_A > Erysipelotrichales > Erysipelotrichaceae > Bulleidia. Next base: position 3,402 of record CALEMD010000033.1, read on the forward strand.
TAGTGCAGAATGCCTATGATTGCAAGAATACTTTCCATAGTGTCGAAGGAGTATGTTCTTGAGATGCCGGATGGCTCACGGGTGAAATCATCACCGATGGGCAAGGTGCGTCTGCAGGAAGCACCATTGACAGGTGATCTTGTTGCTGCTGAATACTGCAGCGACAGGTGGGTCATTCAGAAGATTATGCCGCGTAAGAACCGGTTGAAAAGACCGGCTGTTGCCAACGTTGATCAGGCTCTGATTGTAATGAGCGTGAAAGAACCGCTGTTTTCAACAGCGCTGATTGACCGTCTGAGTTTCCTGATCGTCAATTCTGGAGTGACGCCTGTATTGTGCGTAACCAAAACAGATCTTGGCATAGATGCAGAAACAGAGAAGCTGATCAGAGAATACGAGGAAGGACCGATGAGGACTATCCGCTGTGCAAAAAACGAGCTGGATAAAGATCTCTCATTCATATTGAAAGATCGAATCACGGTGCTGACGGGTCAGTCTGGAGCAGGGAAAAGCTCATTGCTGAATCAGCTGGATCCGGAATTTCATCTGGCTGTTCAGGAGATTTCTCAGGCCCTTGGCCGTGGAAAGCACACAACACGGCATAATGAACTGCATGAAGTGTATGGGGGTCTGGTGGCAGACACGCCGGGCTTCAGCTCATTGGATTTCTCACATATGGATGAAACGCAATTGGCACAGAGCGTTCTTGAATTCCGACCCTATCTTGGCAGCTGCCGCTTCAATGACTGCAGTCATCAGGCAGAGCCTGGGTGCGCTGTGAAAAAAGCGGTAGAAGATGGCATTATCAGCAAGGAAAGATATAAGAATTATCTGGCAGTTCTGAAAATGATTCAGAACAGAAAGGAGCAGTATCTATGATTGCAGCACCATCAGTACTTTCACTGGATTACAGCAGGATGAATGAAGAAGTACGGCAGCTGAATGAATCGGGTGCTCAATACCTTCACTTTGATGTAATGGATGGACATTTTGTCCCCAATCTGACTTTCGGTCCGGATATTCTGAAAGGATTCTGCAGAATATCAGACTTGACTAAAGATGTACATCTGATGGTTGACGACCCAGTCTATTACAGCAATGTATTCATAGAGGCTGGCGCGGATATCATTACATTTCATACTGAGGCAATGCAGAACAATGCTGGAATGATCAAAGATCTGGCAATGAGCATCCATGCTCAGGGCAGAAAAGCCGGATTGACTCTGCGCCCGGGAACAGATCTGTTATCACTGAAGCCTTTCATGAATGATTTTGATCTTTTTCTGATTATGTCCGTTGAACCGGGATTCGGCGGTCAGAAGTTTATACCTGAGTCGGCGGACAGAATCCGCCAGCTGAAGCAGTGGATTGCAGACAGTCAGAGCAAAGCACTGATCGAAGTGGACGGCGGCATCAATGCTGAAACAGCACAGATCTGCGCAGATGCCGGAGCAGATATACTCGTTGCCGGCAGTTTTGTATTCCGCAATGATATCAGAAAGGCAGTGCAGCAGCTATGCGCAGTACATGCATCATAGTTCTGCGCCCGGTTCAGAAGCTGCCGGAAATAACCGGTGAATTTATTGGTGCGGATGCCGGTGCTCAGTTTTTAGCTGAGAAGGGTATACGTATGCATCTCGCCATTGGCGATTTCGATTCAGTTCCTTCTGAACGCATGGACAAAATCAGACAATTCAGCAAAGAGATCATCAAACTGAATCCTGTCAAGGATATCAGTGACAGCCAGGCTGCTTTAGAAGAAGCCATGCGTGAAGGATACAGTTCTTTCTGGATGGTAGGAGCTTTAGGCGGCAGGATGGATCACACTTCTGTCAATCTTAGACTGATGGAATACTGTCCGTATCCCATCGTTCTCTATGATGATCAGAATACTGTTCGAATTCTTGAAAAGGGAAGCCATCGGATTCATTCGGGCCGATATAAATATGTTTCATTCTTTGCAGTCAATGAGGCTGTGCTGTCACTATCGGGAATGAAGTACCCGCTTCAGCATAGAATGCTGAAAGAGAAGGATACAATAGGTCTTTCTAATGAACTGATAGGAAATGAAGGTCTTGCAGAAGTGCATTCAGGAAGAGTTATGATGATTCAGTCAAATGATCGCTAAAAAAGGAACCGCACATATGTGCAGTTCCTGATTTTATGATACTTAAGCAGCCTTCGGTTCAGCAGGAGTCTTCTTTTCAGCTTTTCTGCTTCCTGCCTTCAGCGTTTTCAATGCACGGGCAGAAACACGAACTGTCTCAGGTTTCCCATCGACTATAATACGGACTTTCTGCAAGTTCACGTTCCATTTGCGGCGTGTAGCGCGCAGAGAGTGTGAACGTGCGTTTCCTGATAACGCTTTTTTACCGGATACGGCACATATTCTAGACATCACCATAACCTCCTTACCTGTCAAAATGCTTCATTACTGTACCATGCTTCAAACGATAATGCAATATCATGAATTCCTATTTTATCTAAAAAA
>CALEMD010000034.1 GCA_937902945.1 uncultured Erysipelotrichaceae bacterium
TCTATTTTCAGACTTTTTCATCAAAACTACTTGAATTCCTGATAGTTAAATTCTCACTTCACAAAGACAACCTGAGCATTCTCTATTATGAAAATCTTGATCTTGAGACAATGCTTCAGGATTTATATGAAAAATTCGGATGCCAGCGTCTTACCATTCAATCAGGCGGAACCCTGAATGCAGAATTTCTGCGCAAAGGTCTCTTTGATTATCTGGATATCGTTGCTGCTCCTGTTCTTGTTGGGGGCAAAGATACTTCTTCATTGATTGATGGACCATCATTCACTTCTTTCAATGAATTGAACAGACTTGGAATACTTACGCTGATCAAAGCAGATGTTCTGCAGGATTCCTATATCAGGCTCAAGTATAAAGTGGAGAATAACAATGCTGAATAATGAAGGATTTGATCTTTGGACAGACACCTATGATGAAAGTGTCAGAATGAGTGAAGAAGCTGATCAGTACCCTTTTGCCGGATACAAAAAACTTCTTAATACAATCTACAGCAGAATCCGCACCGGTGAAGGAAGACGTGTTCTGGATATTGGATTCGGAACTGCCACACTCAGCAGCCGGCTTTACACCGATGGATATGCAATCACTGGTTTGGACTTTTCAAGAGAAATGATCAGCTGTGCGAAAGTGAAAATGCCTGAAGCAGTACTGTTCCAGGCAGATTTCAGCAAAGGCCTGCCAGCAGAACTTGAAAATCGAAAGTTTGATTGGATTCTGTGCACGTATGCCATTCATCATCTGACAGACATTCAGAAAGCAGAACTGATAAGGCAATGCCAGCATCTGCTTGCCGAAAACGGATGCATAATGATTGGGGATGTTGCGTTCAAAACCGCTGAACTGCGTGAAACATGCAGAAAGCAGAATTCTGACAGATGGGACAATGACGAAATCTATCCTGTTGCCGATGTCCTTCTGCCCTCTTTTTCAGGTATGACCTACGAACAGATATCACACTGTGCAGGCATATTCACCTTGAAATGCCATTCATGCAAATGAATTGTTTTCGTCTTGCAAAACAACTGCCGTATCAGCATTGCGGATGCCAGACGGTCTCAATCCGATCAATCAGATTCTGAGACGTTTCACTGATTCTCTGCAAAGAATCATTCAATTCAGGAAGACTCTTATCATGACTGTAAGACGCAATATATGCGAATGAATATGAGGAAGTATCAATTCCGAAGTAGCAGCATACTGAATAGGCAACACTCTCTGCTTCTACTTCTCTTACAGCGGAATTCATAGAACATCCATCCGCATGAAGCATTGCATGAGCAATTTCATGAACTGCAGTTTTGACAGTCTGTGTTTCACTCATATTCTTCTGTATGACAATCTTTTTCTCAAGGACACTGTAGAAGCCGTTTGCCTCTCCCTTCACCTGATCAAAAACCAAGCTGACTGGCGATATCAATGATAGAACCTTTAATAATTCTTCAAAGGATATTACCGGATCCTGGAGCTTCTCAATTTCAAATGATGGCAGATCATCCCCTTCGGTCTGACTGATATCAAATACCGAAATAGCTCGAAAGTATGGAACCTGTGTGTCATCCTCTGCATCTTTATTCAATCGCTTCATTGGGGCAAGGATTCGAATTGCCTTTTCTCCTTTTCTGACCTGTCTGCCCAACTC
>CALEMD010000035.1 GCA_937902945.1 uncultured Erysipelotrichaceae bacterium
ATCATCTGTTGAATCTTCCTGTACAAAATCAACATACTCAAACTTCTCCGGCATCCCGGCAATCAGCTTAAGAGCACTTGTCATGCCGCTGGCAAAACCGCCGTGCCCGCATACAATAATTCCTATCATAGAAAGATACCTTCCTTTAGTTTCATTTTAGCATTGCGGATAATCAATGACCAATTATTATACTCATTTCTGCATGCACATTAGATAAAATTTAAGAATCAATTGGTATACTATAATTATAAAGAAGAGAGGAGAATCTATCATATTATGATTATTCAAAGCAAACGCGTTTGGATTTCAGGTGATTTCATTCCTGCTCAGATTGAAATCAGCGGAAATAAGATTAAGAGCATACTGCCATATGGCACAAAGAAAGCAGATAAAGATTATAAGAATCGCAGAATCACTCCGGGGTTCCTGGATATACACTGTCATGGTGCCTATGGATTCGACACAAATGATGCCAAGCCAGCCGGCCTGCGCACATGGATGAAGAACATTGTCAAGGAAGGCGTAACCGGTGTATGCTGCACAACCATCACCCAGACTCCGGATGTATTGAAAGCAGCGGTTGCCAATGTTGCAAAAGTAAAGAAAGAAGGATGTCCTGGTGCAGATATTCTCGGCATTCACTTCGAAGGCCCTTACCTGGATATGGAATACAAAGGTGCTCAGCCGCCTGAGTGCATTGCGAAAGCTACAGTCAAACAGTTCAAGGAGTATCAGAAAGTAGCGAACGGACTGATCAAAATCATCACGCTTGCACCAGAACATGATCATGACCTGGCTTTAACAAAATACTGCAGTGATAATGGTGTCGTTGTCTCTATGGGACACAGTTCAGCAACATTTGATGAAGCCCTGATGGCAGTTGCGAATGGTGCTACTTCTATCACACATACCTATAACGGCATGAGCCCATTCAACCATCGCAAGAACGGTCTGGTTGGTACAGCTCTGCGTCTGCATGATCTATACAGTGAAGTGATCTGCGACTGCAACCATTCTACCCCTGAAGCATTGAACATATTCTTCAATGCCAAAGGAAGAAACCATGGCATCATGATTTCCGATGGATTAATGTGCAAAGGTTTCAAGGCAGGCACTAAATTCATGTTTGGCGGTCATGAGATTGTCATCTATCCGGATGGCAGTGCTCATCTGACAGAATCCAAGTCATTAGCAGGAAGCACCTTAAAGATCAACGAAGGTCTTCGCAACTTGGTAGAAAGAGCACAGGTTCCATTTGATACAGCTTTGAACGCCTGCACAATCAACCCTGCCACACTTCTTCACATGGATGATCATATCGGCAGGATATGCACTGGATACGATGCTGATCTTGTAGTTCTGAACGACAACTATTCAGTAGAAGAAACATACTGCAAAGGAAAAGCACAATTCTAATTATTCTTAAGGAACCGTAAGGTTCCTTTCTTTACGGTCTCTGCCAGTTTATATCTGACTCATGATATAATTTTCATCGTTAAGAGGAATGTTTGAATATGACATTTGATATGAACAACAAAAAAACAAAAGTACTGCTTCTTACACTTATTCTAATGCTTGCGGCAGTTATTGCGGCAGCAGTGTTCTACCTGAATTCCAGTACAAGTATCACTGTGATTGATTTAGTCTCCAAGACAAAGACAGAAGCTGAGTCGTGGATCAAAGACAATAAAATAAAGGAATCGCAGATCTCATTCAAGTATGAATACAGTGAAGATACAGCAGAAGACATCATTACGGCACAGAGTATTGCTGCCAATGAAAAACTTGGCGATAAAGATACGCTGATACTGACTGTCTCATCCGGGCCTGATCCTGACAAGGAAGTCACCCTGAAAGACTTCACCGGAATGAAACAGGAAGACATAGAAAAATGGTTTAAAGAGAATGACTTCAGCAATGTCACGTATGCTTTCCAGGCAGATAAAACAATAGAAAAGAATGTATTCATCAAACTGTCTGTCACTGATAGCAAAGCTAAGCGAAGCGATGCTATTACAGTCACATCGTCCTCAGGCAGCGATACGTCTCAAAACGAAGTAACTGTACCCGACTTCAGTACCTATACCAAAGCGAATATTCAAGCTTGGGGTTCCACAAATCAGATTACCCTCACATTTACCGAACAAAGCAGCACATCCATCGCTAAAGGCAAAGTCATCTCACAGTCAGTGAAAGCCGGTACATCTGTAAAGAGCGGCACAAAGATTTCCATCGTCATATCAACAGGCAAAGGCGTTACAGTTGCAAGTTATGTAGGCAAAACAAAAACCGAAGCAGAAAAATGGATCTCAGCGAACGGATTGAAAGCAGTTTATACGGAAGTCTATAACGGCGAAGCAGCAAACGGAACAGTCACAGAGCAGAAACCTGCAACAGGAACAATCTCTGAAGGCTCAACTGTTACCTTCTATGTCTCAGTCGGATGGGTACAGGTTGCCGATTATACAGGCAAAACGAAAGATGAACTCAATTCCTATATTGCCAGTGTCAATCTGCAGAAGAATAAGTCCGCGGCACTGAAGATCAGTTTCATAGATCAGGAAAGTGATGAAAAAGCAGGAACCATTGTATCTCAGGTACTGAACGGAACTAAGCAATCTGGCACAGCATACTCAGCACCTGGCGGAAGCATTCAGGCCTATGTAGCAGTCGGCAGAAAATTAACTGTAGTAAGCAAAGCCAACGTGACTGAAACAGACTTCAAGAGCTATCTTACATCCTTGAATCTGAAGCCTGGAAACATCACCTATTCATACAGTGACAGTATTGCTGCAGGATCAATCGTATCCAATGCCACCGGAAGCTTCACAACCGGATCTTCAGTCAATTATGTACTTTCCAAAGGATCCTATAAACCATCAGATGCTCTTCTTGCAGCAGGCAGCTCCTATTCAAAGCTGACAGCTGAAATAGCTTCTGCAAATGCATTGAATGCCGGCTGGACAGTCAGTAAACAAGATGTCAGCAGCACCAAATATTCTTCTGGCATGATTAATGATACATGCACCATATCAGGTAAAACCATTGCCTGCAAAGTCAGCATCGGCAAATATGTAACTGTACCGAATCTTGATAAGATGACCGAAGCACAGGCCCGCACTGCCTGTGAAAATGTTGGATTGAAACTGACTGTCCGTTCTTCGATCTACAGCGATACAGTAGCTTCAGGTTTGGTTCTTGCACAGGATCAGACTTCCGGAAGCAGTATTGCTGAAGGTACAGTGATCTATGTGACATTGTCTAAAGGAACAGCCCCTACGCCTGCTTGCGATGTATATTATGAACATGATACCAGCGGCAAATGCGTACAGATTATGAAGACTGTCCCAGAGTATTCAAAAGCATTGCTCAGCCAGTCTCTCAACTACGACGGTATCGTCAGCGATACAACGACTCTGTTTAACAATGCAGGATTTACAAATCTGTCATTTGTCAAAATTACTGGTGATGATAACATTGACGGAAAGAATACAATTGAAAGTATTTCTGCAGAACCAGGTGCTTCCATCTGGATTAACACACAGATCACAATCAAAATCTATTCAAGCAAATAATATGCAGCCTCCTGCTTCAGAATCTCATCTTCTGAAATAGGAGGTTTTTCATTTGAAAAGGATGCCCTAAGGCATCCCCTTTGAATACATATTCTTATTTAATCGTAAGAGTCATTGTTCCATCTTCATCATTGGTGCTGATGGAATACGTTATGCCGTTGTACGTGACATTGTCTGTTTTTGTGCTGAAGTAGTTGTTTGCCTTGAACACATCATACTTGTCTGTCTGTGAAGCAAGCTGCCAGTATATCGTATAGCTTCCTTTTGCCAGATTTGTAAGATCTGCATCAAGCGTATAGCAGACATTATCCATGTTGTATTTGGTATTCAGTATCTTGGTATAGTCAACTGTGCATGCCTTATTGACTGCATCATAGGAATATACAGTTCCATCCGCCGCAACCAGCAGCATCTTGCTTACTGGATTATCTGCAGATGCAAATCCAACCTGATAGATCCAGGATGTTCCGACCATAGTCAGATGCCCAGACGCAAGACTCATCTTGTCAACTCCATATCCGCTTGACCGAACAGTTGGCTTATTGATCAGATTGAAGTCGATATTGTTCTTTTCAACACTGATCTCATAGCGATAGCTGTATACGGAATTCTTGAGAATTCGAATCTTGATGCCATCATGAATCTGATCCGCTGGATAGATATCCTGCTGCTGGTCAATCAGCTGAGCAGTCTTAACCGTCTTGCCATTGGTTACAGTCACCTTTATGATGTACTGTCCCTCAGGCAATTGACTTGCATCATAAGACGCTTCATACATGATCCGCGTTTGATGCATTGCTTACTGCCGTCTCCATCGGAATGCTGGTACCCGTTTCCATATTGTAGAATGACAGTTCAATCTTTACATCGGCACTGTCTGCAGGAGCATCCATATCGCTCAGGAATGCCATTCCCTTGATTCTCAAGACAGATGTATCGGTATTGTTTTCCTGATCATAAGCAATACTGTCAAGTCCCTGCAGCAGTTTAACTGCCGTCGAAGCAGATGCTGTTGGAGTCGGTGTCGGTGTCGCAGTTGGAGTTGGCGTCGGCGTTGCTGCCGGTGTTTCAGGAACCGTCTCTTTAGATATGACAAGCTTAAGCAGTCCGTTTTCGTCTGCTTCAAAGTGATAGACCTTTCCTGCAATTGTCTGATCCGCTGGAATCGACGCAATATCTGTACTCTTTATATAGCTGTCATAGCCATACTCAGAATAGCTGCTGTAGACCGAACTGAATTTGAAGTAGTATGTCCCATAATCCAATTTCATCAATGCGGAGGTATCTGCACTGAACGCAACCTGATCGTTATTCTTTACAGTGGAAACTATCGGCAGATCTGTCTTGGCAAACAGTTCATTGGTTGCTGTCAGCTTCTGTGTCACTGTATTGGCATCATTTACATAGATGCCCGGTCTGTATGCCGTACCGCTCAGTACCAGTGCATTGTTCTTGTAGCTGAGGGCCGCACTGAAAATATAGTCTCCCGTCGGCACTGTTCCGGTATCATTCGCGGCTGTGCTGTTGATCCTGTCAACGTAGGATTTCGGCAGATAGCCAATGAAGTTCTGCCAGTCATATGTCAGATATCCTACCGACTGAATTGAAGCCACAGATCCATTGCTCATATAGCTGGTGGACTGAATCTTGTAATAATCTCCTGTACTGCCAAGAATGGAAACAATATGATTCTTCTGATAGGTTGCTCCATATGCAGAGTTATAAAGTGCACTGCCACCGGCTGTCTTTGTGATATTAACGCCATAGGTGTTAATGACGCCCAGTGATGCTGTATCACAGTCAGTCAATGTGCCATCAGAATTATTATCCGCTTTATCAATTGCATATGCGATAGCCGCAATCTTCATGCCCCAGTATGGATCCCCTGCATATTTGACATTCAGACCGGACCCCTTATTGCCAAGCTGACCGCCGAAGTACCGATAATCATTGATATCCAGATATCCGCGCAGATTCAATCCCATATGCTCATAGATACCTGTTTCAATAGAAGCAAATGTTGCAGCCTGGTTCGGATCAGAATCATAAGCACCCCATCCAAACAGATTGTTTCTTTCCAATGCATACGGGCTTCTTCCATATCCTGATTCCAGACATGCCATGGCAAATACAAGTGTTGCATTGACACCGTATGTATTCTGACCGTTTATAAAATACTGTCCAGCATCCCATAGCTTGCTTGAAGAACTGTATCCTCTGTTGCTGAGAAATGCATTGTATGTAGAAGCTGACACATTGCTCTTTGTTCTCAGCGGGGAGAACTGATAATAGTTATAGTACGTTCCGGTTTTAGAAGAATACTGTCTATCTGCATAGAAATCATAGCCGTTATAGCTGTAATACGTACTGCCGACAGTCATCCATTCTGCCGCAGGCCCTGCCGTCATTGTCCATTCATCCGGCCACGTATTCTTTGACCATCCGCTGAAGCAGTGATAGACAAGATCTTTGTAATTGCCATTCTGCACAACCGTATAATATCCCTGATAGATATGTGTATAGAATGGTGCCTCATTATCATATGTACTGTTGCCGCCTAGATACAGAGGCAGACTATTTGTAATAAACTTCATTGGCACTAAGTCACATACAGTCAGATCAATATATCCATCAAATCCTGTCAGGTTGATATGGATCTTTCCAGTTCCATCTCCGTTATATGTTTCCGTTCCAAAATACGCCATTTCTCTATGAACTGTAACATATGTCGCTTTCATGTTTGCAGTTGTGTATGTATACTGATTGATTATCGCAGTATTGGATTTTGCTCTTTGCGGATAGGAATAGACAACACCGGAAGTCATGGCTATTACTTTTGTCGGACTATAGCTCTCAGAATGTCTGACAACTCCATCATTGCCGAGCTGATACATTGCCTGTACAGCTTCTGAATAATTGCTGTAGCATCCCTTTTTTGCAAATGTTCCATCATCTGCGACGTAATCCGTTTCGTATTCTCCTGCATTGCAGCTCATAGGATAATACGTATAATCTGTCTTTGCCTGCACTTCTGCGGTACTGTTTATGAGTATAGGAAAAGAACCGATGATGATTGCCGAACATAGCAATAGAGTTCTGGTTCTCTTCATTCGCTGTTTCCTCTCAGTTTAAATCTACATTGATGATAACTTCATTTTCTGATCCCTGCAATTTTAATTTCAGCACGCCTTCGTAGGTAACCGGATTGTCATCCGGATCATATGCCACAAAGAACAGATAGCCAGTATCCTTTTCATTGATTTCTCGGCCTAGGATATTTTCGAATTTCATTGTCTGAATGGACGCATCCAGTGCCGCAAATGTTTCACTTGAATCCTTTGGCACATACCTTGCCGATTCCACAACAATCGTATCTCCCCATAGAGATACAGCCTCTATCTTGAATGCATAAAGCTTTGTAGTACTAGGCATATAGTATTCTATCTGATTGCCATTTTCAGTCTGGTATACATAGTCGCCGCTGATATCATAAGCTGCAGATACAGTCATCTGGTAAGTCTTTCCGTCAGTGATGATATCATCTGCCTTGTACTGCAGCTGATCCGCAGTGCCGGCATTCTTTCTAAGATCAATAGACCACTTCATATCATCCGCAATGTCACATGCAAGGTCCAGTGTATTCTCATTCTTATCTTTGAATGGAATAAAGATATTTGCGTCTGTTTCAGTGTCTTCACTGATGATGCTGTACCATACATTCTGTCTGCCTAGAAAATAGGAGTTCTGTTCTAACTGTGCAATGTAGGAATCCACATCATTCAGTACAATTCCTTCTCCTGTCTTGAAGTGATCTAAAGTAATATGAATTGCTTCATCTGCCTTTATATGCATCTTTGCAATTACAAAGCCAAAGTCTGCTTCATCCAATCGATAGACTTTATAGTTGCTTAAGCTGATCTCAACTGTATTCAGGTTCTCTGTCAGTTCCGGTTTTGAGGTCGTGCTTTCTGCCATATGCAGGTTTTCTGTCAAAGACTGGTCATCCTCATTTCTGCTCTTGTTCTGGCTCATCAGAAACCAAGCAAGAATGCTGCAGAAAACCAATGCCAGTACGACAATCAGTATCAGCCATTTTTTCTGTGTGTTTTCTTTTTCGCTCATATATACATATTATACAGCAAGAACGGGATTTCTCCCGTTCCTGTTAATGAATTCCGTTTGGATTCTTAAGTGTGAAGTTCCATGAATCGCGGCACATTTCATCAATATCGTACTGAGCCTGCCAGCCAAGAAGCTTCTTTGCTTTCTCAGTATCAGCATAGCACTCGGCAATATCGCCTGCTCTTCTAGCAAGAATCTTGTACGGCAATGTCTTGCCGCATGCCTTCTCATAGGCATGCAGAACATCGAGCACGCTGTATCCCTTGCCTGTGCCAAGGTTGATCTTTTCGACGCCTTTATGCTCCAATGCATATTTCACTGCTGAGATATGGCCATTGGCAAGATCGACAACATGAATATAATCACGCACTCCGGTACCATCCGGTGTCTTATAGTCATTTCCCCATACTCTGAGATATTCCAGCTGACCATTGGCAACTCTTGCAATGTATGGAACCAGATTATTCGGAGTCCCATTTGGAACTTCTCCAAGAAGTCCTGATTTATGAGCTCCAATCGGATTGAAGTACCTTAACAGCATGACACTCCATTCATGGTCGGAAGTATAGACATCTTCCAATATTCTTTCATTGAACAGTTTCGTAGTTCCGTATGGATTGGTTGTACTCACCGGAAAATCTTCTTTTATAGGAACACTGGCAGGATCGCCGTATACAGTTGCGCTTGAGCTGAAGACAATCGTCTTGCAGCCAGCATCTTTCATAACTTCATACAGATTCACTGAGCCGCTGATATTGTTTTCATAGTATGTCAAAGGTATCTCTACAGACTCACCTACCGCTTTGTAACCTGCAAAGTGAATGACTGCATCAATGTGATTTTCTGCAAATACTTTTCTCAGTCCTTCTTTGTCAAGCACATCTGTCTGATAGAACTTAGGTCTTTCACCTGTAATTTCCTTGATCCTGTCTAAGACTACTTCATTGGAGTTATACAGATTGTCTAACGCAATGACTTCATACCCTGCCTGCATTAAGGCAACGCATGTATGCGACCCGATATAACCGGTACCGCCTGTTACAAGAATCGTTTTCTTTTCCATAAAGTTCCTCCTTTATTGTTCAGCCGAATAATCTGACAAGATCATTCCACGTAACAAATACCATCAGTCCAATCAGAAAAACCCAGCATGCAGACATCAGTGCGAGTTCGACTTTCTGATTCAGCTTCTTATGTGCAATCCACTCTCCGATCGTGATGATTGCTCTGCCTCCATCCAATACCGGCAGCGGCAGAAGATTCACCAGTCCGATGTTGATTGAGAGTTCTGCAACCAGGAACATATAACTTGCAAATCCCATTGATGCATATGCAGCAGTAACATTATAGATTCCGACAGGTCCAGACAGATCGTTCAAGCCGATTCCTTTGAACAGATTGCCGATAGACCAGAGCATCATCTTTGCTATATAGC
>CALEMD010000036.1 GCA_937902945.1 uncultured Erysipelotrichaceae bacterium
TTCAGTAAGTTCTGCTTCTGCCAGTATTTCTTCATGTGAATGTCTGCGATCTGACAGTCCTGTAGCCATATTTGTTATGCAGGAAATGCCAAGAGCTTTCATTTTCAGATAATTTGCGGCTATTGTTTCCGGTACTGTTGACATTCCGACTGCATCTGCACCAATTGCCGCAAGTGCTCGTATCTCTGCTTTTGTTTCATAGCATGGTCCGCTGAATAATGCATAGACCCCTTTTTGATATTTCTGACCTATTTCACCAGCTGTTTTCTCTGCAATTTGAATCAATTTGGGATCATATGGTTCACTCATATCTGGAAAGCGTTCGCCGATGCTGCAATCGTTCTCACCGATCAGCGGGTTATTGCCAACGGTATTTATGAAATCCGTGATAAGCATCAAATCTCCTGGATGGAAAGTGCTGCGGATGCCTCCGCAGGCATTGGTAATAATTAGATTCTTAATTCCTAATGCTGCTGAAAGGTATACAGGTGAAGAAACCTGCTTCATGGTAAATCCTTCGTAATAATGAAAGCGGCCGCTGATCAGCATAACTGGTTTTGAAGAAATACTGCCAAACATGAGCATATCGGAATGCCCCTGTATATGAGAATGCGGGAATACAGAAACTTCTTCAAAAGGAATGCTGAGATATATTTCGTCAGGTTTCAATGCGCCTAGCCCGCTTCCAAGAATAACAGCAGTTTCTGGAGCTTCAGGAATTCTAGTCAGTATCTCATCAGCACATTTTCTAATTTCATCCATGATAACCAGCCTCACTTTCTACCAGTATAGCATTGAAAAAGCCCAACATACGTCAGGCTTTAATCATGTTATTGATCTGTTTCCACATTGTATCCATTCCGTCCTTGTTTAATGATGAAACAGGAATAGCTGATGTCCTGCTTATGTGAAGCGTATTCACTATTAATTCGATTTGCTGGTTCAGCTGGTTTCTTGAAAGCTTGTCTATTTTAGTGAGAGCTGCCAGGATTGGCAGATGCATGCTGCGGGCATATTCAATCATTGTCAGATCATCATCATTTGGAGTTCTTCTGCAGTCAAGAACAAGGATCATTCCCTTCAGCTGTTCGCGTTTTTCAAAATATGGATCGAGCAGCTTAGCAAAAGAGGCAGCATCAGATCGTATACCCATGGCATATCCGTATCCAGGCGCATCCGTGAATATCATCTTCTTATCAACTTCATAGAAGTTAAGAAGTCTGGTCTTACCTGGTGTCTTTCCCTTATAGGCAAAATTCTTTCTGCCGCAGAGTGAGTTGATCAGGCTGCTTTTTCCCGCATTGCTGCGGCCGGCATACATAATCTCCGGAAGACTGCTGTTAGGCCATTGTTTCTCGCCTGCTGCGCTTACAAGCAATTCTATCTCATGATACTGCATTACTTTACCAATGCTTCCTTCAGAACCTGAGACATCGTTTCAACAGGTACAAATACAATGGATTTCTTAACTTCCTCAGGAACATCATCAAGGTCCCTCTGATTGTTCTTAGGAATCAGAATCTTCTTGATGCCAACTCTATGCGCCGCAAGACTCTTCTCACGCAGGCCGCCTATCGGCAGTACATTTCCTCGCAGCGTTACCTCACCCGTCATTGCCAGATCTGAATGAACAGCAATTCCTGTCAATGCAGAAACAAGAGCAGTTGTCAGCGTTACGCCTGCAGAAGGTCCATCCTTTGGCACGGCTCCTTCAGGCACATGAATATGAATATCATGCGTATCAAAGAACTTCGGATCAATATGCAGCTCTTTTGCATGGGCTTTGATATAGTCCAATGCAATTTCTGCAGATTCTTTCATTACATCGCCTAACTGTCCGGTCATTACCAGTTTTCCCTTACCGTCAAAGTAGTTTACTTCAATCGATAATACATCTCCGCCGAATGCGGTATATGCCAATCCGGTAACCACACCAATCTGGTTTTTCTTTTCCTTCTGTCCATAATCAAACAGAGGTTTTCCAAGCCACTCTTCAATACATTTTTTGTTTACAGTAATAGACTTCTTTCCATCATTGAGAATTGCAAGTACACTCTTTCTGCATAGCGATGCAATCACTCTTTCAAGCTGTCTTACGCCTGCTTCACGTGTATAGTGGCGTATCAGATAGAGTATTTCCTCTTTATGCAGGTGAAACTGTGATGGTTTCAATCCATTTGCTTTCATCTGTTTTTCAATCAGATGTTGCTGTGCGATATGAACCTTATCTATTTCTGTATAGCTAGGCAGTTCGATGATCTCAAGTCTATCTTTCAATGGCTCTGGGATGTTCTCCAGATAGTTTGCTGTCGCAATGAACAGGACTTTTGAGAGATCATATGGTTCTTCAAGATAGTGGTCACTGAAGAATTCATTCTGCTCAGGATCAAGTACTTCAAGAAGTGCATCGCTTGGATCGCCTTTGTAATCAGCGCCCATCTTGTCGATTTCATCAATCAGGAATACTGGGTTGATAACGCCTGCCTTCTTCATGCTCTGTATTACTCTTCCAGGCAGCGAACCTAGATATGTTCTTCTATGACCGCGTATTTCTGCTTCGTCACGGACACCGCCAAGACTCATTTTGACAAACTTTCTGTCAAGAGCTCTAGCGACTGACTTAGCCAGTGATGTTTTGCCTACTCCCGGAGGACCGACAAGGCACAGAATCGGAGAGTTCAACGATCCTGTCATCTGCTTTACAGCCAGATATTCCATGATTCTCTGCTTCACTTTTTCCAGGCCATAGTGATCTTCATTAAGTACATTGCGCACTTCTTTCAGATCTTCTTTATCAGTAGTTGTCTGCCACCAAGGAACTTTTAAAAGCCAATCCAGATAGCTTCTTGATACAGAAGCCTCACCGCTTCCCTGCGGAAGCATTTCATATCTTTGAAGTTCTTCTTTTGCTTTATCCTTTACATGCTTTGGATAAGGATTCTTTTCAATCATTTCTCGAAGCTGTGCTGTATCATCAGTGACATTGGAAACATCTCCAAGTTCTTCCTTTATAGCCTTTAATTTTTCACGCAGAAAGTATTCTTTCTGTCCATCATCAATGTGTTCTTTGACCTTGTCATTGATTACTTCTTCGATCTTTGAAAACTGCTGCTGTTTCTGCAGTTCAGAAATAATCATAATCATTCTGTCATTGATATTCTGCGTTTCAAGAAGCTTCTGCTTTGCATCCATAGCCAGTGGAAAATACTGTGCAAACTGATCAGTCAAAGAAACGGCGGATACACC
>CALEMD010000037.1 GCA_937902945.1 uncultured Erysipelotrichaceae bacterium
GGACAGCTGGACTCCTTTCAGGCGTACGCCTGGACTTGCAACCCCATCATAATCACATACATCATCCGTTCGAACAATCTACTAAAAGAGCCTATAATTACTTCATTATACGTAATTATGCACAGTACATGCATCTATCATTATCGCGTGTTCCTGCGCCATTAAAAAATACTCCGAAAAGGGTATTTTTTTATTACCTGATAAGATAATTCGTATTGAATTTCGAAATGTCTGCAACAACTTGGGAACAGCGTAAGGTTCAGGATATAGCAGATAGATACGATAATTTGAGGATTCCAGTTACCGCAAATTTAAGAGTTGCTGGAAGCACACCTTATTACGGAGCAAACGGGATTCAAGATTATGTCGATGGGTATACGCACGAAGGCGAATTTGTGCTTGTAGCCGAAGATGGAGCAAATGATCTTCAGAATTATCCTGTGAAATACGTAAAAGGGCGTGTTTGGGTTAATAATCATGCTCATGTACTTCAAGGAAAGCGTAATATCGCTGACAATCTTTTCTTGTCATTTTCATTAAATCAAACCGATATTGAATCGCTTTTGGTTGGCGGAGACAGAGCAAAACTCAATGCCGAAACAATGATGGACATTGAAATGTCACTCCCGAAAATTGAAGAGCAAAAGCAGATTGGTGCATATTTTAAGCAGCTTGACGACCTTATCACCCTTCATCAGCGTAAGTCTGATACTTTTGCTTACTTAGAAAACTTTCAAGTGAACTATTATTATGAAATTGAACTATAGTTTGGGAACAGCGTAAGCTGGGTGAGCTTGGAAGTATCGTGACTGGTTCAACACCATCAACACAGGTTTCAGAGTATTATTCTGATACGGGAATCCCTTGGGTAACTCCAACAGATATATCTGAAAACATTACTTTTGATACTGTAAAAAAACTCAGCGAAAAGGGTCAGCAGGTCGGTCGAGTTGTACCTCCTAACACCATCTTGGTTACTTGCATAGCAAGCATAGGAAAGAACACAATGCTTGGTATAACGGGCAGTTTCAATCAACAGATTAACGGATTGACTCCTAATGAGGACAAATATAATCCGTATTTCTTGTTCACTGAAAGCACATTGTGGTCTGCGAAAATGAAAAGGTCAGCAGCTGCCGGAACAATGCAAATTGTCAATCGAACAGAGTTCTCTGAGCAGGAAACAATGCTTCCAAGTCTTTTGGAACAACAACAAATCGGTGCCTTTTTCCGCACCCTCGACCACCTTATCACCCTTCATCAGCGTAAGCAATTTCATAGAAAAGGAGGTATACACATGATGAGTGATATACAAGGAACAGAATTGTTTTCAGAATATTTCAGTAAATGGGTTGATGTGTATAAAAAAGGTGCAATACGAAAAGCAACGATGGATAAGTACATTATGACGCAGAAATGGGTAGTAAAGCTCGTGCCGGATCTTAAAGTATCAGAGATCAATCGTTCTACATATCAGGAACTGTTGAATGATTATGCAGAATACCATGAGAAACAGACGACACTTGATTTCCATCATCAGATAAAGGGAGCCATACTGGATGCTGTTGATGAGGGACTGATTGAAAGAGATCCGACAAGAAAAGCAATCATTAAAGGAAAACAGCCAAGAACGAAGAAGATCAAGTATATAAACCAGTTTCAGCTGCATACATTGATATGCAGTTTAAATCTAGGAACGGAAATCAATTGGGATTGGTTCATACTTCTGGTCGCAAAAACGGGTATGAGATTTTCTGAAGCACTGGCTATTACGCCGGATGATTTTGATTTTTCTCATCAGACACTATCGGTATCTAAGACATGGGATTATAAGGGACAAACTGGATTTCTTCCTACTAAAAACAAGTCTTCGGTCAGAAAGATACAGATTGATTGGCAGACGGTTGCTCAGTTCTCAGAATTAGTAAAAGGCCTGCCTGCGGATCAGCCTTTGTTTGTAAATAAGAATACCTATAATTCAACCGTCAACGATATTTTGGCAAGACATTGCAAACAGGCTAATATCCCGGTCATTTCTGTTCACGGTCTAAGACATACGCATGCGTCATTGCTGCTGTTTGCCGGTGTATCGATTGCAAGTGTTGCTCGAAGATTAGGGCATGCAAGTATGACAACTACCCAGAAAACGTATCTGCACATCATACAGGAACTGGAGAATAAAGATATTGATCTTGTGATGAGATCTCTATCCGGACTGAATTAACTGAATCATTGCTTACGCTGTGTTGATAGAACTGTAGCTGAACTTGTGAAAGCAGGCTGCAGTTCTTTTTATGTTTAGACAATCTTCAGGGAACATTTTGCAGAGATCTTTGGTAAAAAATAGCCTGTTCAAGGAAAAAAAAGAACCTATCATTATGGAAGAGAGAGAAAAAGGGTATGAACTACAGCGGACAGATACTGCAGATCCTGGAGCAGAATGAAGTAGTCAGTATAGAAGACATTGTGAACTGTCTCCATATTTCAGAGCGGACAATCCGGAATACGATATCTTTGCTCAGAGAAGATGGAAAACAGTTCGGCTTTGAAATCAGTACGATCCATGGCAAGGGATATTCTTTACATATCTTTAGTACTGCATTGTATGCAAAGTACAACAAAGAGTATGGCAGAGATGAATACAGTGATAAGTCAGAGCGGATTACGAAGATATTGGAAATGATCTTCATGCGCCACAATGGATATATTACCGTCAATGAGATTGCCAGTGTATTGGGTGTTTCCCGAAAAACGATCTTGAATGACCTGAAGACTGTTAGGGAAGAACTGGAGAATAAACAGCTGGAGCTGTATACAAAGAGCCATTATGGCATCAAGGTAGTCGGAGATGAGATCAAGATCCGGGCAGTGATATCAGATCTTCTGAATAAGAACATGGATTTGCATGATCATTCTATTGAGTACTTTGAATTTGCCGAAAAGGTCGATAAAGAAGAACTGAAGAAAAAATACTATGAGATCGTGTATTGCTATAAGCTGTCGATCAATGATACTTCCATGAATGCCATTGTCCTGCATACGCTGATCATGATCTATCGGATCCAGCAGAAGAATACGATCCATGAAATTCATATCAATCATGAAATGATTGCGGATGAATACTTTAAAGCTGCAGAAGAAATGATGTCTTATGTGGAAAAGAAGTTTGCGATAAAGACACAGAAACAAGAAACTGAACTGATGGCTTCACAGCTGTTTGGCAAATGTGAATATAAGGGATCAGAGAATTGCTGCAATGAGGATCTGAAGACATCGATCCAGAAGACACTGCAGGAAATGGACACTGAATATGGTACAGACTTTGCGGAAGACAGTTTATTAGTAGAAGGATTGATGCTTCATGTATATCCATTGCGTTTAAGAGCGGCCTCTGGACTGGAACTGAACAATTCTTTGGTCAGCGCAGTTTCAGCGCAGTACATGAATGCCTTTATTATGTCTATGCGCTTCATTGAAAAGAACCCTGTACTGAATCAGTACAGTTTCTCACGGGATGAGATTGGGTATATAGCTTTTCATTTTGCGACTCATGATGAGCGCAAGATGCAGCTGATCCTTGAAAACGTCCATCGTATTGTTCTGGTGATCGATTCTGTACGCAGCGATGTCAGTCTGATCAAGGTGAAGATCAAACAGGTATTTCCAAATGCGGCGATACGTGTTGTTGAAGGCAGTCAGATCACACCGGAAGGACTAGCCGAAGCAGATTTATCGATTACAACGCTGAAGCACGCCAAAGGAATCATGAAGACAGCGGTATCGATATCGCAGTTCTTAGATGAACATGATCTATGGACATTGAGGAACCGTGCTATCTATTACATTCAGGCAAAGACAGAAGAAATGCCTGAACTGACCGGCCTGTTCAGTGAAAAACTGTTCTTCATAGAAAATGAACAGATGACATATCGAGAAGTTCTAAAAAAGTACAGCAATATTATCAGTGAAGATGGTTATGCAACAAATGAATATCCTGCATCAGTCATTGAAAGAGAAAATAAGTTCTCGACGATCTATGACAATGGCATTGCGGCTCCGCATGGTCTGCGGGAAACAAGTCTGAAGGACTGCATTGCTGTGATCGTACTGACAAAGCCAATTGATGACGAAGGAAAACGATGTCAATGCATCTTCATGATCAATGTCAGTGAAAAACATACGTTCATATACCAGGAGATCGGTGATTTCCTAATTAAAGTGATAACCAATGTACAGATATCAAGAGAAATATGCAGATCGAAAACCTTTGAGGAGTTTAAACTATATGCCAAACAATCCATGTGAAAGCCAAAATGAAGAAGGCGTAACTGAAATGCAGATCATTCTGCATGCAGGAGATGCCAGAGCAAAATGTCTGATGTCACTGCAGAAGATCAATGAAGGAAGTTTTTCAGAAGCTCAGGAACTTCTGAATGAAGCAAATACAGAGATCAATCAGGCTCATAAAGTCCAGACTGAAATGATCCAGGAAGAAGCAAAAGGAAATAAAAAAGAGGTCAGCCTACTTATGGTCCATGCGCAGGATCATTTGATGACGGCTATTGCAATCAGAGATATGGTGATCACCTTTATTGCATATGCGACCATGATGGATAAAAGGATCAAGGATCTAGAGGAAAGGAAATGAGGCAATGTATAAAATCACACTAGCCTGTGCCGGCGGTTTTTCAACCAGCATGATGGCAGCCAGAATGAGAGATGCAGCAAAAGCAAAAGGCATTGAAGTAGAGATCAATGCCGTAGCCGAAGAAGATATCGAAATGTATGCAGATTCAGATATCCTGCTTTTAGGACCTCAGCTTGGCCATCGTCAGGCAGAACTACAGAAAGAATATTCAATGCCAGTCCTTGTCATTAACTTCAGAGACTATGGAGCAATGAATGGGGAAAATGTTCTAAACGATACGATCAAAAAGATTGAAGGGAAGGAATCATAATGGAGGAAAGTATCCAGAAAAAGGGTTTAAAAGAAAAATTCTATAACTGGGCAACAAAGTTTGCCGGCAACCGTACCATCCATATTATTGCCAATGGATTCTCAAGACTTCTGCCAATCACCATGATTGGAACGATTGTTTCATTGATCACGATTGTAGATGGCTAAACAAATCTGCTGAAAAATGCCAATCTTCTGTCCTATGTAAAACTTGGCGACACCATGACCAATGGCATTATCTCTGTCTATTTGGTAGC
>CALEMD010000038.1 GCA_937902945.1 uncultured Erysipelotrichaceae bacterium
TTGTAAAGTTTGAATAATTGGATGACGGAGCAATCGCCGATCCCTGATATGGAACTTTCTGGACGGAGACTGTGTTTCCGTTGCTGTCAAGGAAAGTAACAACGAATGGACCGGGTGTGCCCGGTGTTTCTTCTGAAGCAACCACAGGTACCGGGATGAATTCAGCGTACTTATATGCATCACTATTCACAAAAGCAGCTGCAGAACCCAACGTATACCCAGTTGCAGGGACGTCCTTTGTTGTGTTCGTCCGCCATTGATACCAGGTGTTTCCAAAGTTTGGCTGAGAACTTAGTATTCTGGTTGTATTGTTATCCAAGTATATGTTATCTGCCGTTACAGTAATTCTTCCTCCAAAAATATTGAGAGTGCTTTCTTTTTTGCTATATGTTCCTTCACCAATAGCTGCCCCGTTATTATAGCCAGTTGCAGAGACAGTGCCGCCATTGATTGTTACCTGTGCCCCTGTTGCATAGTTCCTCATTCCGCTGCCAATTCCTGCGCCACCAGAAAAGTTAATATTATTTGACCACTTTGATGTTGCAGTGACCGTTCCTCCATTTATCACTACTGTTGCGGTAACATCTGTATTGTTTTGATATTCATTACCGCATCCACCGCCAATCCCGGCAGCATTTCCTCCAGCTTCCGCATTGACCGTGCCGTTATTAATAACAATGTTCAGCGCTCTTCGCCATGGCCCTCCACCAATTCCAGCTCCTTCGATTCCGCCTTTGGCATATATATTTCCATTGTTGATTGTAATATTGCTTCCTTCTTTATATATCGCACCACCAATTCCCGCAGCTTTTCTTCCTCCATATGCATATAAACTTCCTGTCCCATCAATCACTAGAGGATTGCCATTATTCTCTAAGCTTGCGTGATTAGTGCCAGCTTTCAGGATATTGTTATCACCCGCCAGCTCAATTGTCGTCGTGCCTGTATTCTTGATCTGCAAAGCAGGTTTGCCCTCAGAAAAATCGGTGTGATTGTCGCTGTTGTCAATATTCACTCCATTCAGCGTAAGTTTGATCGCACCCTGCACATCATTGACAATAATATAATCCGTTGTCTCTGTGATACCTTCAGCCATGCCTATTGTATAATCGCCAGGCGACGTTATTGTCAGGTACTGTCCTATATTATTTCTGTAAGAATATGTATGGCTTCCTGTTTCACTGCTGACTGCAAGATCTCCATCTTCAATAACAATCGTCAGTGATTTTTCATTCTCTCCGTCTTCATTTTGCGCCATTATAGTGAAAGTAAATTCACCAGACTCTGTAGGCGTCCCTGAAATCAATCCGACATCACTTATAGAAAGACCATCTGGAAGGACTCCGTTATGAAGTAACCAAGCAACAATACCGCCGCCTTCCGCCGTAAGCGTTTGATTATAGTTCACGCCCAGCATTCCATTAGGCAGACTGTCTGTTGTTATGACTGGTGCTGAATCCGCCTTCACTGCTGCTGTCATTAAAGGAGACACACAGAAAAACATCCCCGCACTGATGATTATGCTCCAAATTTTCTTCATATTATCTCCCTCAACCCATATTAAATACTACTACATATTTCTGATATAATCACTTGTCATTCAAGAATAAAAAAAAGTGCAGACAGGCTGCACTCTTTCACTATTATGTTCAATCCTCTTTCTGCTTCCATTTGCTGCCTAGGCAAGCACCTGCAATTGCTGCAATCAAGATCAGCACCATCCAGATTGTCCATTGATCCACCAATCCTATAGGCAATGATAGATTTTCCGTAAGAATGAATAGCAGAATTGATCCAACCGCCGCAATCGCAGTGATTATCTTAAACAATAGATTCTTTCTTTCAAATTCAACCTGAATAACGTTTCCGTCTTCATCATATTGCCAGTCTTCTTCATCTTCCGGGTCATCCGTCTTATCAGTCTTCTGCAGGAGCTTGATTACGGCAAGAACTGCTGCCAATACAGCGCAAAGCAGATTGATTAACGCCCAGCTTCTGCCAGTGCTGTCGGCAGGCTGACCAGGAACATTCTCAGTACCGGCTGAAGACTGTGCATCTGCACCTTGTGATTGCGAGCCATCCGCTGAACCTGAGCTTCCTCCTGCATCTTCCGGAACCTTCGTAACTGTAATACTCGGATCCTTGTCTGCTGTTTCTGTACTAGGTGAAGGACTTGCAGTTGGCTTTGCCGAAGCTGTCGGTACAGGGGTTTCCCCTGTGAATATGCAAGCCTGCTTTTCATCACTCCAGGTATAGCCTTCGGGATATCCATCATCCTGACAAGTCTTTCCTGCAGGTTTTTCTGTGGCAGACGGACTAGGTACTGCTGTAGGCTTTATTGGTGTATCCCATTTGGCATATAGATGTATTGTTCCTGCCGTTGCTGCATCGATTGCAGAAATCGGTTTTGTGAATGCTGCATCTTTATACCAGCCAAGGAATGTGCTGCCTTCTTTTACAGGATCTGAGAATGAATCAACACCTTTTCCAGAAACATAAGATGCTGGATTATCTGCAGAGTTCGTGCCTCCATCAAGATGATATTCAATGGAATACTGTTTAGCCCATCTAGCATACAGTGTCAGATTATAGGAAGGCATCGTATCCTTAGTCACATCAAACGCATGAACAAAGCCTGGATCCTCATACCATCCAAGGAATACAGAACCTTCTTTTGTGATTGTTATATCGGGGAGTGCCTGTTTATAGAATAACGATGTATCCTGAACTGCTGTTCCGCCATTCTCTTCAAACATCAGATCGTATTTGTTGAGATCATAGAAGACTTTCAATATGAGCTTATCTGCATCGCTGTTGTTTATTGAAGTAACAGTTCCTGAAATCAGTTCATCTTCATGATTTTTATGATAGGTATAACCAGTAATACTCTTCGGTTCATTTCCTGAGAGTGCATAAACAGTTGTTCCTTCATTTGCAGTTGCACGCAGGAATGAATCACGGGTGCTGACCTCATATATCGCATTGCCTTCTGTATCAGTACCTGTCTGCAGATATACTAGAATATCGTATTCATTGGTTGAGATCGTATCCCATATTGCATAATACGTTTTAGTTTTTGTTACTTCTGCATCATTCTTGGTAATGACATATTCCGGATCATATTGATCGAATGTATCGTTTTGATTCTCACTATAGCCAACAAAGTAATGTCCATCCCACACAGGATTTACTTCCGGCTCTTCACCGATAATATCTCCTTCATATACTTTTCTTGTTTCAATAGCTGCAGGTGTTCCGCCATTTGCATCAAACGTCACAGTCATCTGCGGCTTCTCTTCAAACTCCACAAATACCTGTGCTGACTTCTCTAAATGATCCAGTGTTACCGTCCCATATGATTTGTCCGCATCAATTGCAATTG
>CALEMD010000039.1 GCA_937902945.1 uncultured Erysipelotrichaceae bacterium
TATACCATTATATCAAGCACTGAATTTATCCACAAAATTGTTTACTGTTCGAAAATGCAAAAAAAGTGCGCAATTTCTAGTAAAATTTCGCACTTATTGATATTAGGCTCGCTTACTATGTTCTTAAGCAAACCATATATTAATAACTTCATAATCCGTATCTATATAAATAATCTACACCCTTAGGAATTGAAATGCAATACTAAAATCTATATAAAAATGAATAGGATATATTTTAATATTTTTGATAGATAGACAAAAATATGAACTATTTTAGCCATTTAATTGTTGTGGCTTTTGAAATTGGATCAACAATTATTTTATCAATATATTTACCTAGGAACTCTCTTTTAGCTGAATATTTCACGCCCTCGAATGTAGTTTCCCGTGCTTTCACATATGCCATATTTAGTTCCTTAATAATATTACTCGCTTTATCCGCATATTGTTCAGTTAATTCTTTATAATAGTTCTCTTTGAGATTGCCTATCATCTGATCATATGATAGATGATCTATGATTCTATTCACATATGTATATTTTTGTTGTAATTTTTTAAGTTCAATTGTAAATAGATCGTTTCTGTAAATCTTTGAAAAGTCTTTATCTACGTCTTTCAAAATGATCTTTTCTGAGAAGACCTTGCCACAAATCTTGCAACGATAATAGATATACGTTCTGTTTGGATGTTTTTTACTAGTAAAAGTTCCAGTCATGTAATCCTTACATTTATTGCACTTAACATAGCCTTTAAAAATGTATTGATGCCTAGTATATCTTCTTGTATCACTATGCATGTGATTCGCCTTAAGCCATAATTCTTTCGAAACTATGGGTGGGATTGAATCTGGATACTCTTTCTTTCTAAATACAAAAGTTCCATAGTACTCTTTATTCTTCATTATTTTATAAACATAACTATTGCTCCATTGCATTCCTAACACATGTTCCTGAGACATCTTATTAGCCATGGAGAACGGTGTTTCATCGTGATTTGCTATCTGTTCAAATAAATTTCTTACTACATCAGCTTTCTCCGGATCTATTTGAAGCTTCTTTGCCTTACCATCATGTACCTTTATGTAACCAAGAGGTGCTTTATTTTTACAAAAGTTACCTTGCCTCGCTGATTCTTCCAATCCTCTGATTGTTCTTTCTCCAATAGTATCTTCTTCCCATTCTGCCATAGCTACTACTTGATGAGCTGAGAATCGCCCCATAGCTGTGCTAGTGTCGAATTTTTCCATGATGCTGTCCAATGTCACATGGTTCTTATCCATAAGCTCCAATAGAGCGATGAAATCCTTCAAACGTCTGGTGAACCTATCATATGTGTAGATGACAACAACATCAACGGTATGACTTTTAATTCTTTCTATGACTTTTGCAAATTCTGGTCTGTTTATTGATTTAGCAGATGCTCCTTCTTCACGAATGATTGTCAGATCATATCCATCTTTTGAATAGTAAATATCAACGTAATTCCTTATTCGTCTTTCCTGATCATCCAAATTGAAGCCATTCTCTGCTTGCCGCTGCGTTGATTCTCTTGCGTATCCGATAATCCTTGTTATTTTTTCCATTCTTCCTCCTTTAAATGGCATAACGTTATAATCATAAGCCGCCAGAAACCTCTGAGAGAGAATTTACATATGGTTTAAAGGTAATTATCTTAGAATCATTCAATTAGAAGGTCATCATAATACCTTGCAGCACAGTTTAAGGATCTCCTGGTTCAATTGCAGTTCGCAATCCAGTCTTGCATGAGCATAATGAAACATCTTATATCTGCCGCCATTGTCCTCCGGATGATCCACAGCAATACATCCAATAGACGGATACTTCTTATAGTAATCCGTATAATTATCTTCTATTGCCCTACGCTTATTTGCAGGCACAACAACAAACGATTTATGGCTGAACGCTGAATTGGCGTAAGCCTGTGCAAACACCTTCTGTAAGTCATCTAATTTGAACTCAAAGGAGCAGATTTCAATATGAAATCCACTCCTATCCTTATTTTTAACCTTTTCAATAGTCACCAGGTCAGTAGCACCTGTCCTCGCTTTTGCTTCAAACTGATATGCAATGATATTCTTATTGCTTCGAGAATACATCATCCAGAAATGATCTCTTAAATCTATTTCGCTTGTGAATCGCATGACCGTCCCTCTTCTTTCTTATTTGATGATTGGATAAAGTCATAGCTGCAGCTGCCTGTTTTTTTCTTCTCTTTATCCAGTTTCTTTTTTGCATCAATCTCCTGTTTCAGTCTTTCATGCCTTGCATTCATTTCTTCTACTCTGCGCCTCTGGTCATCCTTCGCATGATCTTCCGGCTGATGTGGCTTACCATCATCAACTTCCCTCTTAGCTTTTGATAATTGCTGACCATATTTAGTCAGATTGTAATAATCATCGGTAATAGAATATGCAATTGGTCTAGGCAGCTCTCTTGCATCAAGAACATCTTCCTTCGGTGCTGGAGTATAGAATGGATACTTATCATATCCATTGAGTCTTGTAATTACCGGCATGACTCTCTGCCTAATAATTGCAACTTCACCAATAGAAAGCGTTGCCAGGCGATCCGTTGAAATCAGAGGAATTTTTTCCATATTTGATTTATCTCTATTCCATTTCAGCGTAAATCCAGCTCTCTCTGATACTTCTTTTAAAGTGTCCGGATCACCGCCCAGGACATACACCAGATTCATAACATTGTTTTTAATTGCCTTTGCTATATCTCTGCCATATGTATGATCGATCTGTGAGAAATCCTGTATAACCATTGTCATCACAACACCTTTGGAACGTCCTGCAGACAACAACTTATCCACATCAACCAATGCTGGTGATATGCCAAATTCATCCCAAATGATTCTGACTGGAATTGGAAGTCTTAAATTACTTTCTTCACGGCTGGTCTTAACAATTTCTTCATACAATTGCTTCATGAAAACAGTCAAGAATTCATAGTAGGTTGACTTATCGTCCTGGACTTCCAGGAAAACAGCAGTCTTTTTTGTGCCAATATCCTGAAAGTTAAAACTTGTTGAGGAAGTCATCTTCAAGATTTTATTATTTAACGTACCTATCTTTATCTTTGTTGAGAATTCAGACATAATTGAACCCATAGTATCTTCTGGTGCCGATACAAATGAAGCCAATCTATCAACTGATTCATCCGTTTTTGCAAGACGGAAATTATCTAAATAGAATTTAAGCAGCGGTTTCTTTCCTTCGTTTAGATCCGTCATAACTTCTTCTTTTCCATCCATGATCAGCATTTTAATGTTCTTGAAATTAATCTGATCATCCGACAGTCGGCATAATTCCCCATTTTCATTTAGATATTCTTGTTCTAAAAGAAAAAGGACACCGCCTTCAATCAGTGTCTGCGACATCTGCCACCAATAGGGATCCTTTGCCTGTGGTTCATATGCCAGTGTATATGCAATATCCGTTAAGGACTGCAGTGCCTCGGAATAATCTGGATGAATATCAATATTCTCTGCCAATGCCTCTACTTCCACAATATGCTGCAGCTCGTTATGATACTCTTTAGCTTTATATTGAGATGCCAGGATCTGCTGCATCTTCTGCTGCTGGATCTTCTTATCGGTAATCAGTTTCAATTCAGTAATAGCAGACTGCAGCTTGGCTTCTTCCTGGAAAAGTTCCTTTTTCTTGGCAATATACTTTTTATAGATCACAGTGTCCTTAATGCGTTCTTCATTTTCCTTTTGAACTTTGCGGTATTGCTTAATTGCTAATCCAAACGGATTCCACTGATCGCCTTTCTCAGGATCAATGAAATTGATCACAATCATATTGTAACCATCTCTATCAAGCAGCGCTTTGTGCTTCTTTATCTGCTCACCTTTTAGATCAGCAATTACCATACTTTCTCCGCACATTCTTGCAAACTCAATCATTGGATCAATTACTGACCATGTTTTGCCTGAATTTGATGTTCCTATGACTAATGTATGGGAATCCTGAGGATCTACCCATACCATGTGCTTTTTCGTCAATACAGGAATACCTGATCTCCAATAAGTGCTTTGATGATCGATTGACCAAGTTTTTAATGTATTCAGTTTCTTACTGTCAGGCTTTTTTAGGTGCCACAGGATATTGTTATAAATCTTTTTCCAGTGATCAAATACCTGATCTGAATAGTCTCTGATATGTTTGTTGCCTATGCCTAAATATTCAGCAGCACAGAAGAGATCTATTGCCAACAGCATATAGATGATCTCTATTACTGTTCCATCAGCCAATTTAAAACCTGATTCAGCATATAAGATCAGCTGAGCCATTCCAAGGAAAATAATAATGGCAGTTAATACTATTGTTCCAATTATCAACATCTTTCCTATAGCAATTTCAGCGTGGTTGAATAGTTTATGATTCAACCTGCCATCGGCAGTAAATTGAAGTCGCTGAAGTCCTTTTTTAACTTCATGGCGTGTCGGTGTATGTTTGTAATTCAACTTTTCTTCTGTCGTCATTTCACGCTCTGCTTTTCGCTTGGCAGCATCCTTTGGATCAGGGACAGACAGACGCAGTACCAACATTATGACAACGATCAAGCAGATCATAGACACCAGTTTAAAATAGGCATCATTCCCCTGCCAGAACATGACACTTGGATCAAGAACAAATTTGAATTGAGCTTGATATGCCGGAATGTCATAAT
>CALEMD010000040.1 GCA_937902945.1 uncultured Erysipelotrichaceae bacterium
GGTCTGATGTTTGGAGCATTGATCTCTCTTGTCTTAGCTTCTATTGTTGGCATGATATTCAATTTCAGCGGCTTTACGCTGATGATCAGCTATGTAGGCGTTATTCTATTCCTTGTGCTTACTGCTTGGGATATGCAGAAAATCAAAGCATATTACTATCAGCTTGATGATTATAACGACATGAGATCAAAGATGGCCATCTACAGTGCATTCCAGCTGTATTTGGATTTCATCAATATATTCCTATATGTATTAAGAATTCTTGGCAGCCGCAATCGTGACTGATCATCTGCAGGAATTGAAAGACGCGCTGTCAAGCCGCGTCTTTTTTATTTGATTCGTTTTTCTGCTGGTACGTCTGCGTGCGAGTCAGTTTATAGCGTCCTAGACACTCTACGCGGCATCCGGTTTCCATCTTCATACCTGTGTTTTCACCATGATATGTACTGAATGAACCATTGGCGTGGTGAACCGTCAGCCCTTTGTTATCTTCGGCTTCTATTATATATCTGTCAGCCGGGAAATGACGCGGTACTTCATAGAAGCCAGGAGTCAGCACAAAAGTATTCTCGTCAGAAAGATAGATCAGATTTGAATGCATGTTTTCTGAAACGGCTGTAACCCGGTCATAAAACGAAGCACGCAGAAACAACAGTTCTGGATGAGCAACCGTGTATGTAAATACATGATCCTTCTCTTTTACTGCAATTGAATGAGGACCGCTGGCATCTTTATGAATATTCTTCACACGATGGCAGTTGATGAAATGAGGACTGAGGAAATACAATGCAGCATCTGTGTAATACAAAGTGCCTTCAACTGCTGTACCTGTTTCAGCACTGGGGATATTTGAGATGACGGATCGCGATACATCAACAACTGCACTGGGTGCAGTGCTGACAGGAATCAGTGAAGGATCAACCGTGATAGAAGAGGCAGTCATTGTAATACAGTGTTCGCCGCGATGCAGCATGGTTTTTGGCATTGGAAAGTAACGGGCGAATGTATCATTTGGCTTATGGCTTTCCAGATAATCATTCATGATCATGATCCGCATAGCAGGTTCGGCAGTAACTAAAAGCTGAAAGAGGTCATACTTAACAGGCAGACCGCTGTCTTCGATTGTCTTTCTGCACTTTTTGCATATGTGATAGCCGCCGGTTATTTCTTCGGGCTGCTTGAAAAGACCTTTTCCTTCTTCAAGACAGAAATCACACACTTTATTTTTAGACATGCTGCCTCCCACTTAAACAGACTGACTAATATGCCGATTGTTCCGAGACGATCTTCAATACTTTCATAGAAAATTCCGGTGACATGATTGGGCTGAAATGACATCCATTCTCAATCAGTGAACAGAAATGCTGTATTTCAAAAGAGAACTCACTTTCAAATATATCATTGAATGATTTCTTTATTCCATTCAGTTCGTATTCTGCTGTATGACTGTGCCAGAAGTCACGGCTGGTGATTGTTCCGTTCTGGGCATAGATTTTCAGTTCGTTATCCATCTCGTAGGTGATAGAAGCGCGGGCTGTCAGAAGAATATTGTCTTCTGTCGCCATTGAAACAATTGAAGATACAGGACAGTGATCTTCAAAAATATCTGTACGGCTGACTGTCTTCAGAGGTTCTGGGAAAAGAGACAGCAGAACACTCAGCGGATAAACGCCTACATCATACATGGCTCCGCAGCAAGGCATTGTATATACCCAATGATCCTTTGGCAAAGATGCGGCATGATTTCTGCAGAAAGATGCATCTGCGGCATAAATTGTTCCAAATTCTCCAGAGGCCAGCCATTCCTTGATTCTTGTATGTACAGGCAGGAACACTGCTTTCTGTGCTTCCATCAATACGAGGTGTTTCTCCTGCGCCAATGCGAACAGTTCCTTTGCCTGCTCGACGGTTTCACATAATGGCTTTTCACACAGCACATGCTTGCCGGCATTCAGGCAGGCTTTGATCTGCTGAAAATGCACAAAGGGCGGGGTACTGATATAAACTGCATCAATCTCTTTGTCTTTATAGAGATCTTCATATGTATATACTTTTTCTACATGAACAGAGGCCGCATAATCAGCCACTTTTGCGGGTGTTCTTGACGCAAAGGCAGTTGCTTCTGCATTCTTATACTCATTGCATCCTTTGATAAACCGATGGCTTATATTGCCTGGTCCCAATACTGCAAAACGTATCATTGCAATCACCTCTTTCATCAATATCATCGTAGCATACTTTCATTCTGCCTGTTAGGTATTGGATGTGCGTATCTATATATAATGCTGCATGGTGAGAAGAATCATGAGATTCGACTAGAGAAAGTGAGGTCAGTTTCATGTACTGGAAACAGTCGATCCTATAAAAACCGATAAAATCTGCAAATTTGCAGATATTTATCGTTTATTATCTGCAAATTTGCAGATATTTGGTGAAAATGTGATATCCTTTGTTTAAAGAAGGTGAAATGATGTATCGGAAAATAGAGGCTCAGCTTAAAGAATGGAAAGAAACGATTGATAAGAAGCCTTTGCTGATCAAAGGAGCAAGACAGATTGGTAAAACGTACTCTGTTCAAAAGTTTATTAAAAATAATTACAAAAGATCTGTTTCAATCAATTTCGAGGAGAATTTAGAAGCACGGCGTTTTTTCTGCGGAACAAGTCTTCCTTCCGATATAGTCAGCTATTTGAATCTGCGATATCCAGAATTGCAAAATGATCAGGATGAAAGAGGAATACTGTTTCTAGATGAGATACAGGCCTGTCCTCAGGCTTTAACTTCATTAAAGTTTATGCAGGAACCATCGTTTCCTTTCGATGTGATTGCCAGTGGCAGTCTCTTGGGGGTGGCAATTCAAAGGACTTCTTCTTTTCCTGTTGGCTATGTAACGCAGATAGAGATGTTTCCTATGGACTTTGAAGAGTTCCTGCTTGCTGCAGAGCCTGCAGGAAGGACAGTGCAGGCGTTGAAGGAACTTGCTGCGCATCCGCATAGAATCAACGAGGAGATGCATCAGATATATCTGTCTTTGTTTGATGCGTTTGTGGTATGCGGAGGTCTGCCGGAATCGGTGAAGGCATATGTAGAAACAAGAGAGTATTCAAAGTCTAGAAAAGTTCTGCACCAATTGAATATGGCATATAAAGATGATATTGCAAAATACGCAGATGCAGGAACAAAGATCAGAGCAAGGGAATGCTTTGAGTCAATACCACTCCAGTTGGCAAAAGATAATCGAAAATTCCAGTATAAACTTGTTCACGAAGGATACAGTGCGCGCCATTTTGAAGCCAGTCTGCAATGGCTGCGGGATAGTGGACTGATTTATCCGTGCTTTCGATTGAGCAGGATAGAAAAACCATTAGAAACCTTTCGCGATCTTTCAGCATTTAAAATATATGAGTTTGACACAGGGATTCTTCTTTCTCAGATGTCTGAAGAAGACCAGGTTGATATTCTGCTGGGTGATATGGGTTTATATAAAGGTTTTCTATATGAAAATGTGTGTGCGCAGATTTTGGCTTGTACAAAAAGAAAACTGTATTATGCACAGCCGGGAAACTCCAGTGAAATTGACTTTGTGATCAATTTGAACAGTAAGATTGTACCAATTGAAGTCAAGGCCGGAAAACACATAAAATCAAGAAGTCTTAATGACTTTGTCAGCAAATACAGCAGTGAGTCTGCATATCGATTTTCGAGGAAAAACATGCCTGAAATAGAAAATCAGGGACCTGTACAGTATCTTCCATATTATCTTATGCCGTTCATTTTATAATGCTGATGATACTGGCAGGAACGATTGGTGAATTGTAAAACTCAACGCAACTAATAGTAAGAAAAAGCCAGGAATGAT
>CALEMD010000041.1 GCA_937902945.1 uncultured Erysipelotrichaceae bacterium
GATAAAGAATGCGTACCAAGAACCTCTGCTCAGGCAGACTGATGATTTAAAATCAAGGTCTTTCAAATTGGAAATTTGAAGACCATCAAATAGAATATGAGCCGGTTTATCCGGCGAAAGAACAAAGCATTTATCTTAAACCAGCCGCGAAGCTGAACGCTGAACGGCTGGCGGACAATCTATGAATTCTTGTCAGGCGGAGCTGTTCCCTGATTCTCTGCTTTCAATAAGTAGTCATACCATTGTGTATAAGTATGTACATGATAGCCGGTCAAAGTATTGCTCACATCTTTGATTTCCGTAAGGTAATAGACTCCATAGATTGACAGTCCATAGTCATGTGCTGCAGTAAGTGTTTTTGCAAAATCACCATAGTCACTAATCAAGAAATCAGCATCATCTTTGTAAAGATACCCCTGTCCCTTGATGTAGTATGGATGCTCTGGATCAAAACCGGCTGCAGAAGCAATCGGATCATTCGTATCTGTGATTGATGTATCAGTATTGGCTGTCGGAGAACTGCTTGGTGCTGCAGAGGTTGCTGCCGTTGCCGTTTCTATTGGCTCAGCTGATGCACTTGGCAATGCTGTTTCTGTCACATCCGGATCATTGGAAGCAATGGCATCCTTGATAATATTACTGATCAAAGCATAGCCTCCAACTGCCAAAATAATGACAAGTCCAACCATTGTCGATATTGCTTTCCAGTTTTTCATCTCATTCTCCTTTCATTATTTAATCGGTGCTGCACAGCGGATTCCGCCTGTCTCTTGAAGGAATGATGCGATTGTCCGCTTCGTATTAAAGCGGATTCCGCCTCCAGCAACATTGCCATCTGAGAACCAAACATATCCTTCGTCCACTCTTTCGATGAAGCCAACATGGTTGTATCCCATAACAGAATAGATACTGCCTGCCACCGGAAAATCAACAAGCTGATACTGTCCTGGATACAGAGCAACAGTATTGGCTGCCATCTGATCACCATCACCATTGCCCGCATCAATACCGTACTGCAGCCAAAATCTCCAATGTGCAAAATTGGTACAAGTAGTAGGATCAGGCGAATAAAAAGTTAGTCCGTTTGCGTAAATATCTGCATGGATCCGTGACCACCAATCATTGCACTGAGAGGATCCTCCAGGGAAGAAAACATCATCTCCTAAGGCTTGTATTTCAGCTTGTGTTACCGATCCGCTGATTCCATTTGAAGTGCTCGCTGACGCAGCCATACGCATCTGTCCAGCTAATCGATGAAGGCAATTATAAACGTCCGCTGCACTGTCATCATTGACATCACCACTGATTCCCCAATCAAGATAAGCGACTGTATCTGGAAGCCATTTATCTTTGTTTGATGAAGAATATGTGCCTTTGAAGAGATCTATGTAGCTATCCCAGGAATGGCTTGCATCATAAACCACAGAATGACCTCCATGGTCTGCTCTGTAGAAGAGTGCTGCAGCCGCCGCTTCATATTTGTAGCCATATTGATCAGTTGAGTAGCTTAAGATCTTTTTCAAATCTTCTTTTTGCCATGTATCTTCATATTGGTTAAATTGATCGTGAGAACATCCAAAAGCAGTGACATAATCCAGATCTCCAAGGTTATTGAAGAAATTAACTACTGTATCTGTGACTGCTTCTATAGGTGCTGCCACAACTGCTGCTGCAGCCACTGTAGGAACAAGAATCAATAAGAAGCCAAGTGCTGCCGCACAGACAATCAGTATAAGTTTCTTCATACTGACCTCAATACTTTTCCTGGAACATTGCTCCAATATCTCTCATTTCATCCGGTGAAGGCAAGACATGGATTGGGATCCTTCTGTCCCCGCAGATAAATAAAGCATCGCCCTGATGAAATCTCTGCAGAAGCATTGCTTCATTAGTATTGATTGTTTCCAGCTTAGAAATGTCATAGACATCATCCTGATTCATGTTAAGGAAAAGTTTATAGACTGCATTGTTAAAGATCGCTTTACCTTCTGTCAGAACCTTTGGATCGGCAAAATCATGCGGCTGCTGTGTTGCAATTAGCATGACATTCTTATACTTTCTTGAACGTCTGTAGAACTGAGATACCAGTTCCGCTGTTCTGCCCTTCAGAATCAACGTATGAGCCTCATCAATGACGAAAGCAGAGAGTTCTGCATCATCCAGGCACAAAGACCAGGCATAAGTAAACATGATGTAATACAGTGCATTCTGAAGGTTCTCAGGGGCATTGAACAGCTTTCTAGTGCCAAAAGAAATGATCTGCCGTCCATTCTCAGGAATAGCTACGGTTGTATGACCAACAAAATAGATCGACCATTCATTCATGATTGGAATCATAAGATAGCTCACCTTCTTCAGCAGGCGTGCTTCATCTGTATACTTCGCAGATTTTTCGGCTGCTTCCAAAGTCTGATTCAAGCAAGTATTAAATGTTTCAAAAGTAGGCATATCCTTATGGCTCAGATTCTTAAATGAAGGATATTGTCCATTCTCATCCGGTTTAATCCCTACAGCTCTGAAGGAAGCAATGACAAGCTGTGAAATGATTGCAAGCTGTTCTACATCAATATCTGGAAACAGGGATTGAAAGATTGTCTTCACATCATTAATGACATCTTTAATTGCCATGGATGTATTCCACATGTCTTCATCTGAATCATCGTCTTCATCAGAAGATCTTGGTTTCAGATCAAAAACATTAATGATGTTCCCAGACTGCCCCCAATCAATATATGTTCCGCCATATTTCTTCGTCAGTTTCTTATTCTTGTTTTCCGGATCAATCCAAACTGTCTTAACAGATCTTTCGATGAAATTGCGGATCATCATATTGACCGCTGTGGTTTTCC
Organism: uncultured Erysipelotrichaceae bacterium; assembly: GCA_937902945.1. Lineage (GTDB taxonomy): Bacteria > Bacillota_I > Bacilli_A > Erysipelotrichales > Erysipelotrichaceae > Bulleidia. The sequence goes on from CALEMD010000041.1 coordinate 2,850, forward strand.
CTGATCCACCCTTTCCTACAACTACAATGTCACCATTGATACGTCCGTTGTACTTAGCATCTTCCGGCTGATTGAGATAATAGAATGGATCATAGAGAATTGCTCCAGAATTCTGCTTTTCCTGTCCGATCAGGAAGCCCTGATTGTCTTTTAATGTTTCAAAAACCCATGGATACAGACCGGAGACTCCTGAAGATGGCAGCGGCAGTCCATAGTTCTGCTTTAATATGCCTGGCAGATAATCTGTCGCCCAGATTGGGCTGCACATCCGATAAAATTCTTCCTGCATGAACATGCCATCAAATGTCTTAAATCCATCCATTGACAACAATTGCTTCAGCTGTTTTTTCAGTTCGCCCATCTCTTTGAAATCATCCGCATAGATAGTGAAAACAATATACGTTTCCCAGGTAGTATCGTGATTTCTCGTCACTTCATCGATGTAATTGGCTGAAGATTCCATTTCCACTTCCAAGCGCTTCTGTTCCGTTGGATCATTCACTGCCTGCTGGTATCTCTGCTTTTTGTCCTGGAAGTCACCACGCAGACTCTTGGCAATATCTATACTAGATCTGGAGATCTTCATCTGCAGATGGATCTTCATGTTATTCAAGTATTCGCACAGCACTGCAAGATAATAAATGTCTGGCAGCGCTGCAACATAAACATTCGTTACATACTTGTCACCGATCCTCATGTCGTTCTCATTCACTTTGATTCCAAGAGGGGCAATCCTAGATCTCTGGATCTCCTTCCTCCCAGGTACAATATTCATCAGGGCATCTCCATAGTCTCCAAAATTATCTGTATGATCAACAAGAGATACGGCATCACCATCATTGACATATTCTTGATTCTCGTAAGAGAAAATGCCTCTTGAGAAGTAGTAATCATTGATGAATGGCGAATCAAACTGATTATCCAAATAGTAATAGAAATCCTTCTTGTTCATTGCCTTAGGCTCAAGCCCAGCATTTCTGAAGGATACGAACAGCGTTTCCATGTCTTTTGCGAGGATCTTAGGATCTGAATTGCGGATCATCAAATAAAAGTTCAATTCACGGTTATTCTTCTGAAATCCTTTTGCTTTGTTAAGATCAGATTCCATCATGGAATAGCATGTAGGATCATCTTCTTCAGATTCTGCTGCCATAAGATTATTGATATGTCTTGTGAGATCTACCGGCGAATAGACATTGCCATAGTAAATATCAGTATCCATTCTATTAAGCGCCATTCGGATACCCTGCAGCATTAATGCTTGATCCTGCTCTGTATCAACAAAGATATTATGCGGATTGATCCTGATACCCTTAACGTAAATAGGATGTTTTTCATCGCCTATCACCATTTGATCAGGTTGTACATCTTTCAGATCCATCCAGTTTAGCGTAGTTGCGGTCTTCTTACGCAGCTTAGCAACTTCACTCTTTGTTTTTTCCAGTTTCTTATAGTCTGCCAGTTCGACTTTGGACATTTTCTTTGTATTGATTTTATTCTTTTTCAGTCCCATCTTTATATACTCCTTCCCATATATATTTTCTTTCCTTCGTGTAAAATTTAATTACTACCTGAAGGAACACAAGGATGTTGTGATATTCTCCAGCAGGACAGATTAGAACTACTGCTATGACTGCAGGAATGATAGCAATCAGCAGCCAGGGCATTCTCAGTTTCATGCCGATCAGAATATTGACCAGCACAATTGATACGGCAATTCCAATCGCACCAATCACAATATCAATAATCCTGAATCTGCTTGCTATAAGCCGTCCTTTTTTGAAATTAGACGGTGCATTGAAATTCAGCATTTGCTCTCCTTTCTTTCGGGGGCGCAGCGCCCCCGAATATCATCGTATGTTTTATAAACCAAAGCGTTTTGCCGTACTCTCTGCCTGCGCCACCTTTGAAGTGACAGATTTTTGATGAATGGCACGCCCTGCTCCCGCCGCCATATGAATAGCATTTGAAGCAGCCACACGTTTAGATCCATTTTGACCGCCATACCAACGCTGTCCGGCAGAAGCATAGAGCATCTGTCCAAAAGAGCGAGACATTCCTCCGGAAGCGCCGCTGCTGCCCCCAGAGATAGAATTATCAGACAAGTCCATTGTTCCCATTGAAGAAGGTTCCGTACCATCAAAAAATGACCTGTCTGCTCCGGCTGATTCCAAAGCTTGTGACAGTTCACCCTTCGACATATTTTCAGCGCCTGATACATTTAAAACTTGTGCAGCATTCAGCTGATTTTCAGTATGTGCATCGCCATAAGAAGGCATTCCTGTTCCTGACAATCCAGAAGATCCAACTGAAGAATCGCCAGATCCTGCCGAACCAGTTCCAGAACCTCCAGAAGAACCGTTTCCGCCAAGGAAACTATTTGGATTCATGGATGCACCGCCTCTCATTCTTCCAATACCATAAATAGCACCAGAAGCTTGAGTCAAAGCTGCGCCGCCTGCTGCGCCAAGCATTGCTCCGCCTGCCGCAACTCCTGTTTTCAGTGCTCCTCCGAATGCTTTTAATTGAGCCAGTGACTGAATGCCAGCTGAAGTACCTATATCTGATCCGATCAGCTGAGCAACTCCCGCCGGTGCGTGCATGATAGTGAACAAAGCGCCAATAAAGAAGATTCCCTTTGATAAAGCATCCAATTGAACAGTGGCACATGCATACAAAACTAGCCAGACTAGTGCCATCTGAAAGAAATTGCCTAAAATATCTGCAACACAAAGCTTGAACCATGTGCTTGTTCCGGTATCTTTTGCATCTACCAGTCCGGACAATGCATAAGGGGCAAGAATGATTTTAAACAATAGGCTGATTGCTCGTGATGCAATCTGAACTGCAACAAAAACAAAGCAATAAACTGCCATTCCGCCAAGAACACCAGTAAGCAGCAGATTTCCTCCATCCGGAAAATACTTATACTTGTTCTCTGAATTCTTTTCATTGATATTGTCTCTTGTAAAGTAATTCAGCAGGCTGTCTTCACTGCTTAATCCGACATCCGCTTTTAATTGCGCCACAGTATCAGCATTTGATGCATCATCGATTGATACAGACATATCTGTCAATCCAGCGCCTAATATCACATCTGAAGGATCCGTGTTTGACATGTTGACCATTGATGGAAACTTGGTCGTTAGATCTGCTGACATGCTTGAAAGAGCAGGCAATCCTGCAGGAATCAGCAGCATGATAAATCCGATTCCAACCATACGCTTCAGAATGGAGAACCCATCAATACGTTCCACTGCCTCATCATCCCACATTGTCTTCATGTACATTAGAATCAAGCGAATGAATATGAACAGCACAAGCAAAGCAGATAGTGCTGTAAACCAGCTCCAGATCCAGCTGAAATTATTTAGATTCAGTCCAAACAATTTCTGCATGATGTCGTAGGTACTATTCATCAGCCAAAGGATCACATGCAGAATATCCCACATGATTGATCGAATAGTATCGTTAAACCATCCAGTTATCCAATCCATTTAAAACCTCCTTTGAAATGAATCTTGCATTAATGGGTAAGACCAATGATTGTAGCAATTAAAGGTGCTGACCAAATAATCAGTGCCGCAATTCCTAAATGAGCAATCGTTTTTGTGATTGGCTTCTGTTCACGTTCACGCTCGTCCATGAAGAAATACTTTGCACCAGCAATCAATGAAGATGCAATGAACGCAATCGGCACAAACCAGAGCAGAAAATTGATGACTCCTTGGATATACGGATTCACTGCATCCTGTGCAGCCCCTCCATTGAATGAAGGTGCTCCATCATCGGCGTGTACTGCTAGTGCTTGGAAAAGAAAAGATGCTGTAATAACAGCACCTGCTGAAAATCTCTTTGCTAATTTCATATATATTTTCCTCCATATGAAGTTTTGATTCTCCAGGCTAAGATCCCCCATTGGTAATCTTCAACCTTTGTGTCATTACTGTTGAATAGTGTTATTGGCGCATCGTCCGGAAGTGAGATCTCCAAGTTGCCATCATATGTCTGCATCGCATAGCGATCTGTAATGTAGAAAAAGATTCCATCATCCTGAGATCCTTTTGGATACATCACTTTGTACCTGGACTCATCCGGTTCCGGATATACACGGAATGGCGCTTTAATGGTCAGACTTATATATTTCATTGATTGCGCCTTTCATATAGCACCTTCGGATTCTTAACATCGATCACATAGGATTTCTTTTCTCTGTCCTTCGGGATGAACGTATATATCCCTGGGCTGAATTCATTGCTGAAAATACGATAATACCTCAGCAGAACCGTACAGATGTCTCCTTTTTGAATCGAACTTGTTTTATATTCCTGGGCTAATTTTTCAAGTGCCGGTGAGGAAGTCTGAAGGAATGTTTCATAGAATGTTCCCATCTTCTCTCCTTTCTTTCGGGGGCGCAGCGCCCCCGATTATTTTGTTTTATGATTGTCTTTCTGGAATTCTATTCCTGGAAGGCATTGATAGGTATTCAGATCAGAACAGAGATCTTCAAGAGATTGACCAGGCATTGCTGCAGCAATCACTGGTTCTGCCATCCCCAGATCTTTATCGGTCTGCATAGATTGTTCCTTTTCTGTTTCTCTGATCTTTTCCAATGCCTTAGGTGCATGTTCCAGTACATAATCCGAAATGGCATCAGCATCGTGAATTGCTTGGAATAAGGCACCTGAATCATTCTGCAGAACCTTGATCCAATCTTGAATATAAGCTTTGTTATTATCCAGGGTTCTTTCTGTTTCAGGCATATGAAGATCTGCATATACCATGGATGAAGCAATCTCAGCTCTCAATTCCTCTTTTGCATATTCTTCCGTACCAAAACTACCTGACAGATCACGATTCAAACGATCTTTTGTTCCGGTAGAATGTGCTGTTTCATGCAGCCGTGTAGCATAGAAATCATCTGTAGATTTGAAATTGTCATATTCTGGCAGATGGATTTCATCATATGTTTGAGAATAAAATGCCTGATCTCCTCCATAGACCACCTTCACTCCCATAGTCTCATTTGCTTCATCGCAGAAATCCTGCAACAGTTCATTAGAAGGTTTTTCATACTTTATTGGTTCATATGCAGGTGCTCCTTCAACGCAGGACAGATTAAAAACGGAAGAGACTGACACAGTGAGATACCACTGGTTTTCCTCCTCCGGATGCTGCAGCAATCGGTCTTTCAGTTCCCATATATTGATATAGGTTCTATGTCCTGTTTTAGGATCTGTTCTTCTTAGATTCCAATGTTCAATTGGAACGCCTTTGCTTCCTGCTTTCAAATGCCATTTATCGCCTTTATGATACTTTCCATCTCGATCAGAGATCTGATTAAATGTAGCCCATCTTGGATCTTTATACTCTTTGAAGTAGTTTTCCATGCAAAGCCGCAGTGCATTTAATCCATGATACTCTGCCCCAGAGATCTGATTATGGTTAGGTTCTTCATCCGACCATCCTTTTGTCCAAGGAAGCTGTTCTTCTTTCAAAGAATCCATATAGAACTTATACAGGTCTTCTCTTGTCTTTGAACTGAACTTATTCTCCGGCATGGATCTCTGTCACCTCTTCATAATCATCAGGATCATAGCTGCTGTCATCTCTAACAATCTCTGCTTTCAATGTATCCAGTTCTTTCTGTGATACTTGCAGAACAGTATCTTTCTTTGGTTCTTTATTCATGGTTTATCCTTTCTGCGGGGGCGCAGCGCCCCCGATCATTATTCAAAATCGTCTTCAGCTTTTATCTGATCTCTGACTTCATCGATTTCTGAAGCCTTATTGAAATAGTAATCGTAAGATTCATCTAATGCTTCAATTGGATCTTCTCCTGCCGCAATTTTTTTGGCTGAAGAGAAATCAATTTCAAATACTCTGCCTTTCAGATAGATAACATAGCAGCTATTGCTTGTCTTATCCTCAATGTTCTTCTGTCCATAGACGTATATTGCGCCCTCTTCCGGCGAACTAATAAACAATTCTCCTTCGTTGCCAGTCTTAAATCCGCCGGTGTACCCTCCTGCCTGAGCTTGCTTCTCATCCTTGTCCTTGCCAAACATCAGGGAACCATCCTCCTGCATCTTTGCAATCCACGGATCTCCAAACTCCTCTGGATCAAAACTCCCAAATTTCTTTACACTAATCATCTTGTTTTCCTCCTCGTATTAGTTGTAAAAACATCATTGATTCCATTAATATCGATACTCTTTGTTTCTTGCATAAGCACTGGATTCTGTTCAGTTTCTAAGGATTCAATCTCTTTCATCAAGTCTGAAGCTTCTTGGGATCCATTGGCATGTTCATTTATAATCTCTTCCAACCATGTCTTAATCCCTTCAGTCTCCCCTGATTGAAGACAAGCTGTCACTTCTTTGACATTCTCTTCAGGATCTTCAACATCATCGACATATTCATAGTGATCATAGTCCTCTGCAAAACAATCAATTTTCTCAGCAAGCTTCCTTGCTGTATCTTCAATATTCATTCTTCCTCCATCAGTCGGTGTACTGATAACCACTGTAATTGCCTGCGGAATTCTTCAGAGGAGTGCATGATCCATGCCCGACATTGTTCATAACAAGAACACATGCAGAGTACCCAGAATCCATATCGTATCCATCAGAAAACATAAAATTCTGTGTTCCATGGTTTCCTCCGCTTACTCCACTTTTTCCACTGTTCGATTCCCCTGCCGTTCCAGTTCCGCCTCCAGAAGGCACATAAATGATCTCAGGCGTTGGCTGCGGTACATCCTGCAGGTTAAGCTGCAGTGTTGCTTCAGTTGCATTGCCCGAACTATCTGACACTGTATATTTCACTGTTTGCTGATCTAATGTCTTATCAATATCCCCACATATCACTTTATCTGTGATATTGCCATCTACATTGTCATAAGCAGCAGAAATAAAAGTACGGCAGGCAAAATCATCCGTGCGATACTTAATGGCTGTTGTATCAGTTAAGACAAGGCTTGGCGGATCTCGATCCACAACATTGACCGTCATTATGCTGCTGACTGTCTTATACGGATTGCTTAGCGTATATGCCGCGGTATAGGTTCCAAGTTTCTTTGTATCAATACTGTCCGGCAGAGAAAGATTATCATCGCTATCTTTTGAACGATCAACAATATAGCTCTGTGCATCAAAATCACTGCCATACTCAATATCAATCTTATCGGCTGACAATTGGATAAAGAGATCTTCTGAAGTCAGAGAATAGTAATGATACGCAAAATATCCTCCTGCCGTTCCAGCAATCAGCAATGTTCCAACCACTGCAAGCAATCCAGTATTCTTGATCCGTTTGCCATGCAGATCAGCAGCCTTGTGCTCATCTACCAGATTATCGTTCTTCAGATTCTGGCGGATGTGATTCATCTGCTTCCAATCGAATTCTTTCCTGGCAAAGAAATGGATCTGTTCTGCATTCAGACCGTCCTGCAGACCTAGCCGAATTTCCTGCATCTGAAGATGGTCAAAATCAATATCAGCATAAAGATCTACCTGATCTCCATTCAGTCCATGCCGAAAACCCTCTTCAACTTCATGGATCTGCATGTTATCAAATCCCTTTGCTTTACACTCTTCAATATAATCCATTCATTCACCTCATTCCTTCAATACATGGACATGCTGTTTTGTTCGTACATGTTCTTCAGTTCGTTCTATAGAAAGCTGATCAGCTTCAAGCCGATCAGCCTCCAGATCTTTGATACGATCTAAGAAATCATTTGCTTTCACAATGCTATCTTCAGAATTTTCCTCCGGATGAGTAGCAATTCTTGTCAGGTATCCCTTTGTTCCATCGCCATTCTGCAAAGTCAGATCCGCCATAGTGCTCATTGCCATATCCTGCCGAGTAAATTCAGGATTATGCTGCGGCATTTCTTTCATTACAGAAGAATGATAGAAGGCATCTATTTCTTTGCTTAACTGAATGTATTGACCATCAATACTTTTTTCTTTATCTAATGCTGGATTTCTAAGATCCTGATACCTGTCATGAGGAGTCATTGTAGGATCATCAGCAGATTCAACAATTTCACCATCTTCATTTTCGGTTCTTACCCACACTCTTGCCGGATCTGTTTCTCCAATCAAAATAGAAGTCATTAATGGTTCAATCTCTTCAAATATCTTTAGATCCTGTCCATTAACAATTCCTAATTTGGAATCATATTCCAGTGATGTATCATCATTGAATTCAACAATGCAGTTCATATCGCTATGAGTCAAAATAAAATCCGCAATATTCTGCGGACTACCATCAAATTCAAACCATTTTCCATCATCTTGATACTTTCCATACCATACATATGCGGTTACGTCTGAGCTTTCCATTATTTTTCCTTTCTTCGAGATGCTTTATCTAATTCCAAATAGTTCTCTTGAGAATCATCTATATCCGGCTCTTTTGCCTTTTCTTTCTCCTGAATACTTACAACTTTATTAGCGGCAATCATCAGATCAGCAAACCTTTCTTTGCTAAGATTTATTTTGGTAAGGTTGTTATCTTTATCATATTTAAACAAGCTTAATTGATATTTGTCATCTGGATAATAACGATACTGAAATATTTTCTTTTCTTTATCATCCAGTTCTTTAATGAAGCTTTGATTATTTCTCAAACGTATATACATTCCTTCATGTGCAATTCCATCTGGAATCCGCAGCGTAATATAATCATCTGTTTTTTTTGTTATCAGGCTCTTATCCACAAAGATTGTTTTGTATGAAGGTATCGTTCTATCTTTTTGGAGATCATCGATCCACTGTTCAAATCCTTGAGAGGCTGCCGACACCTTATGGATCATAGCAGGCAACTGAGCACTTACATCTGATAACCGTTTCATTCCATCCTCGCCCAAATACGTTGAATACTTGTTCTGAATCTCATCCAATTGTTTCTTCAGTTCATCAAAGGTCTGCATAATCTGAATTGATGAAGAATACCCATCTGTTACATACATAAATCCTTCAGCTATCTTTTCCTTTTTTTCTTTGCTCATACAATTCCCCTTCTGGGGCGCTGCGCCCCGTTCATTTACTTTTGTGTTTGTCTTTCTTATCAGCAATCATTTCTAAAGAATCATCTTTAATATCAGAATTATCTGATACTGATGGATATGCCTGCTTCTGCATCGGTGTAAGGACAGGAAGCAATCTATCTAAAAGGTCATGATCAGAGCATTGATCAACAAAAATACCTTGCGTACTTAAAATAACCGCCCCAGTATCCTCATTTATGATGAATTTATCTTTATCCGGCTGTTCCATAATGTATTCAGCAATACTTGCCGGTGTCTTTGCAATGAGCTGCTTATTCTCGTCTACTTCATGACCGTCTTCATCAAAATGAACACATACGCCTAAAACTGAATGCTCGCAATTTAATAGATGTATACTTTCTAATCTATCGATGTCATTTCTCAATTTCTTCAGCTCAACCTGATCCGTATCAGAATTAAACATAGAAGAAAAATCAGAATAAACAGTGATCAGTGCATCATCTTCACCAAAGCGAACTATACGATCCAGCCCCATCTTCTTTACTTCTTTTTCAACTAGATACGCTTTCTCTTTATCCCAAAAATCATCATCATTTTCAATAAAACACATGCCGGATTCTGTTTCCGCACTCAATTTATAAAGTTTCTGCATTAGCCAACTTGAATCTTCAATCGATGGCTTATTTATGATCTCAGGCAAATGTTCTCCAATATATTTGCAAATGCTGTTCTGTTCTCCGGCAGTCAATTCACTTCCGGATAAGCATATGTCATCATCTGTGAAGGCTGTGAGTCCATCAATTTCTTTATCATTTAAATGGATCGTTGTGGTCAAGATAGGGGCAAAGTTAGGATAACGGTCTTCCGTATCCAAATCAGTAAGTTTAAAATCAAGATATCTATCATCTTCCATTCCTGCAAATTTATATACTTGGACAATATCAGCATAGTAATTCGTCATATCTATCCCTTTCTTTCGGGGGCGCAGCGCCCCCCGATCTATATCGTGAGTCCATAAACTCATCATCTTAA
>CALEMD010000042.1 GCA_937902945.1 uncultured Erysipelotrichaceae bacterium
CGGCATCGGTCAGTCCAGACTGTGCATGCTGCTTCTGAATAAGGCGCATGTTGGAGAAGTACAGGCATCTATATGGCCTGAGCAGATGATTGAAGACTGTGAGAAAAACCGAATTCATCTTCTGTAGTACATCTTTGCATGCATTAGGTAAAACTCTATGAAAAGACTAGGTTTAGATATAGGTTCAACAACAATCAAATGTGCAGTTCTTGATGAAGAGAACCGCCTGATTTATTCGTGTTATGAAAGACATGCCAGTCATATTCTGGAAAAATGCACAGAATTTCTTCAGAAGATCAGTACTGAATTCAACGATGAAGAGATGTATTTTGCTGTTTCAGGGTCCGCCGGCATGGGATTGGCTGATGGCTGCGGCATCCCTTTTGTGCAGGAAGTCTACGCCACCCGTCTAGCAGTCAAGAAGAACAATCCAGATACAGACTGCGTTATAGAACTAGGCGGTGAAGACGCAAAGATTCTGTTTTTAAGCAATGGAACTGAGGTCCGAATGAATGGCAGCTGTGCTGGGGGCACGGGTGCATTCATTGATCAGATGTCTACGCTTCTGCATATGCAGCCAGACCAGATGAATACCGCCGCTCATCAGTCTCAGCGCATCTATACAATCGCCTCACGATGCGGCGTATTTGCCAAAAGCGATATACAGCCTCTGATAAATCAAGGTGCTGATCCTTCTGATATATCTGCATCTATTTATCAGGCTGTTGTAAATCAGACCATTGCCGGTCTTGCCCAGGGACGCCCTATACAGGGCAATATTCTTTACCTTGGCGGCCCGCTGACATTCTCAGATATGCTGCGTACTCTTTTTGATAAGACATTGAAGATTACAGGCATATGCCCGAATAACAGTCTCTACTATGTTGCCATTGGTGCAGCTCTGTATGCAGATCAGAAAGCAAAGGCTTCAGATTCAGTAAAGTCTCTGCAGAAATATGCAGAAGTTGCCACATATAATTCACTGCCTGCGCTTTTTAAAGATGAGCAGGATCTTGAGCAATTCCGCAATAGGCATAAAAAAGCTCATGTTCCAACGGTTCCTTTTAAGAATGACAGCGAAAATGTGCATATTGGCATTGATGCCGGCAGCACAACAATCAAAGTTGCTGTCATCAATACAGATGGAGAACTGCTGTTTTCAGATTATCAGCCGAACCTTGGCAACCCTGTTCCTCTTGTCAGAAAGACTCTTCTTTCTCTCTATGAAGCACATCCGAATATCCGCATCGGCAGCGTGTCTGCCACAGGTTACGGCGAGCAGCTGATCCGCAATGCATTTCACTGTGATTTCGGTATAGTTGAAACAGTTGCACACTGTACTGCCGCAAGGCATTTTCTGCCTGATGTTGATTTCCTGATTGATATCGGCGGCCAGGATATGAAATGTCTGAAAATTAAAGACGGTGCCATCAGCGATATCTTTCTCAACGAAGCATGTTCATCAGGATGCGGTTCTTTCCTGCAGACATTTGCTTCTGCACTTGGCTATACGCCAGCTGAATTTGCAGCCCTTGGTCTATTGGCAAAGCATCCTGTAGATCTAGGCAGCAGATGCACTGTATTCATGAATTCAAGTGTCAAGCAGGCACAGAAAGATGGCGCCTGTGTTGAGGATATATCCGCAGGACTTGCAATCTCGGTTGTAAAGAATGCCCTATATAAAGTTATCCGCTGTTCCAATGCGGAAGACCTTGGCAGAAAGATTGTAGTGCAGGGAGGAACCTTCTATAACGAAGCGGTTCTTAGAGCTTTTGAAAAAGAAATGGGCATTGATGTTATCTGTCCGGATATTTCCGGATTGATGGGTGCCTATGGCTCCGCACTGTACGGCTTAAGCAGAGCAAAGAAAGACATGCACAGTTCCATTCTGAATAAAGAACAGCTGGAAAACTTTCAGCATAAGGTTTCCTCTGTCAACTGTCAGGGATGCACCAATCACTGTCTTCTGACTATCAATACATTTGCCAGCGGCAAGCCTTTCATCTCCGGCAACTGCTGTGACAGGCCTATTACCGGATCTGCCAGTGATGATTCGCTGAATCTGTTCCAATACAAGCTGAATCTTCTCAGAAGCTATAAACCAAAAGATGGCACTAGAGGTACAATCGGCATTCCTCTGGTTCTGAATATGTATGAACTATTGCCATTCTGGCATACGTTCTTTACACATCTAGGCTACAGAGTTCTAGTATCTCCGCCTTCTTCACGCGAACTTTATACTGAGGGACAGGCCACTATTCCAAGTGATACTGTATGTTTCCCTGCCAAGCTTGCCCATGGCCATATACACGCCCTAGCACAGATGCATCCGGATTCCATTGTCTATCCATGCATGACAATGAATTTCGATGAAGGTCTTTCTGACAATCACTATAACTGTCCTGTTGTTGCATACTATCCAGAAGTCCTTGCCGACAACTGCCAAGAACTTGCCAAGATTCCATTTCACCATGAATGCATAGATCTTTCCAATAAAGAAAAATTCATTAAGCATATTTCAAGTATTGTACATGCCTATGCAAAGAATATAAGCGATGCAGAAATAACAGAAGCCGCAGAAGCCGCCTATGCAGAATACCATCATCATATGCAGCAGGTCAGAGACAGAGGACAGGAAATCATTCAAGAGGCAAGAGCTGAGAAACGGCATATCATCATTCTTGCCGGCCGTCCATACCATATAGATCCAGAAATCAATCACGGCATCGACAAGCTGATCATTCACCTGAATGCCGCTGTTATAACGGAAGCATCTGTCTCCGATCTATCTGTGAATGAGCATACCGATGTTCTCAACCAGTGGACATATCATGCCCGCTTATACGCTGCCGCTCGATACTGCACAAAGCAGTCAGACATGGACTTAGTGCAGCTTGTATCTTTTGGATGCGGTCTGGATGCTATTACAGCCGACGAAACACGATCCATACTGGAGAACGGAAACAAGCTGTATACCCAGCTGAAAATTGATGAAATCACCAATCTTGGAGCTGTAGGAATCCGCTTGAGAAGTCTGTTTGCGGCATTGGATGAAAGAGAAATAGCAAACCAGGAGAAATCCCATGGAATATAAGACACCCTATTTCACACAAGATATGATCAAGGATTATACAATCCTTCTTCCGAATATGGCTGTAACCCAGTTTTCTTTAGTGAAAGCTGTCTTTCAGAGTGAAGGATACCATGTAGAAATCCTCAGCAGTTCCGGCCGTGAAGTTGCCCAGAGGGGTCTGAAATATGTCAACAACGATACATGCTATCCAGCTCTGGTTGTCATTGGGCAGTTCATCAACGCATTAGACAGCGGCAAATATGATCTCAAGCACACCGCTCTAGCCATCACGCAGACCGGAGGCGGATGCCGGGCCAGCAACTATCTGAAACTGCTGCGCAAAGCACTTGTTCAGGCAGGATATGGATATATTCCCGTTGCCTCAATCAACTTCTCCTCTCTGGAGAAGGAAAGCAGTCTGCATTTTTCTCTTCGCTTTGGAATGAAGTCACTTGCGGCGGTATTCTATGGCGATCTATTGGTCGCACTGCGCAATCAGATCTATCCCTATGAAATTCATAAGGGAGATGCAGATGCCAAAGTAAAGAAATGGCAGGATATCTATGCACAGTGGATGATTGACAATCACAATTACTACATACCCGTCATCAAGAAAAACTGCCGGAAAATCATTGAAGACTTCTCCTCTATTCCTGTCAGCAGAACAAAGAAGGTCAAAGTGGGTATCGTCGGTGAAATATATGTAAAGTTTTCACCTCTAGGCAATAACAATCTGCAGAATTTCCTTGAATCACAGGACTGTGAAGTCAATGTTCCAGGCCTGCTTGGATTTGTTGAATACTGTATTGCCAATCAGTTCATTGATGTAGATCTCTATGGCGGTTCTAAGACCAAACGCAATCTTGCCCATCTTGGAATACGTCTATTAGACAATATCAACGGCTTCATTGAAAAAGAAATGAAGAAACATGGATACTTCTGGCCAGGTCCATTCAAGGAAATGCTTGAAAAACCAAAAGGCATTGTATCAGTAGGCGTCAAGATGGGGGAAGGCTGGCTACTGCCGGCTGAAATGATTGAACTGATACAGAATGGCTACAGCAATATTGTCTGCGCACAGCCATTTGGGTGTCTGCCCAATCACATTGTCGGCAAAGGTGTAATCTCTAAGATACGCAGTCTCTATCCTGAAAGCAACATCACTCCAATTGACTATGATGCAAGTGCTACCAAGGTCAATCAGGAAAACCGCATTAAACTGATGCTTGCTATTGCAAGAGAGCGTCTGAACGAAAGCACTTCTGATCAGTGATAAAAATCTGTCTCACGAAGACAGATTTTTCTTACTCCTGAATTCTTTCACTGAGCGCGATAAGAATGCATGCATAATTCATTCAGCAAATGAAAAAGATCCGCTCTGGACGAATTGTCCATTGCGGATCTTTATGTGTTTACTGCTGATCTTCTGTATCTTTTTCAGCTGTTTCAGGTTCAGCTGCAGTATCCTCTGCGGAATCAATATCATCCGCTTCAGTATCTTCTGCATCATCGCCATCCTTAGTGCCGTTCTTAGTAACATCATCAGGCAGCTTAGCCTGTGTTGCTTCTAGAAGTGCAGCCGCTTTAGCACGGCGCTCTTCTTTGAACTGTTCAGCTTTCTCAAGAATCAGATCTGTAGTTTCACGGTGGAAATCCAGTCTGCCGGTTCCTGCTGGAATCAGCTTACCGATAATAACGTTTTCTTTCAGACCGCTGAGATGGTCAACTTTGCCTCTTACAGCAGCATCTGTCAGTACACGTGTTGTTTCCTGGAAGCTTGCGGCTGACAGGAATGAATCAGTCTCAACTGCAGACTTGGAAATACCAAGCAGGATCGGACGGTACTCAGCTGGAATCTTATCTTCATCCAGCAGTTTCTCGTTGATTGCATCCATGTGTGAATAGCTCAATGTCTGACCTGCACTCAATCCGGAATCGCCGCTGTCAGTAACAATGACCTTCTTCATCATCTGCTTGATCATAACTTCCAGATGCTTATCGGAAATATCAATGCTCTGTGCTGCGTATACCTTCTTGACTTCTTTCAGGATATACTCCTGAACAGCTCTGACACCTGCTACCTCAAGAAGTTCTTTCGGTGCAATCTGCCCTTCAGTCAGCTTTTCTCCGGCAGTAACTTTCGTTCCAACCTTCATCCAGCTGCGTACATTCTGAGTCAGATCGCACTTATGAGCAATTGTCTCTGTACCATTGGATACAGTGACAACTCTTCCAGTATGGTCTTCCTGATCATGAATATCTGTAATCTCACCATCAATCTTCGCAATGACTGCGACTCTCTTCGGTGAACGTGCTTCAAACAGTTCTTCTACACGAGGCAGACCCTGTGTAATATCGCCTTCGTTACCTGTTGCAACACCTCCGGTATGGAAGTTGCGCATGGTCAGCTGTGTGCCTGGTTCTCCGATAGCCTGAGCAGCCATGATACCAACTGCTTCACCATTCTCTACTGGATTGCCTGTAGCCATATTTCTGCCATAGCATTTGCGGCAGATGCCGTTCTTGCATTCGCAGGTAAATACATTGCGGATATAAGCCTGTTTTACACCGGCATCAACTGCTTTCTTTGCCAATGCATCTGTTACATATGTATTTGCCTCGACAATCACTTCTCCAGATTCTGGATCCAGAATCGGCTGCTGTGTATATCTTCCGGCAATACGGTCAATGAATTTTTCAATATTGGAATTGTTCCTCTGGTCAACAATATCTTCAACCAGATATCCCTTTTCTGTTCCGCAGTCTTCTTCGCTGATGATGACTTCCTGAGCAACATCGACCAATCTTCTAGTCAGATATCCTGATTCAGCAGTCTTCAATGCAGTATCTGTAAGACCTTTGCGAACGCCGTGAGTTGAGATAAAGAACTCGGACACGGACATTCCTTCACGGAAGCATGAGTAGATAGGGACTTCAATAACGGAAGGCTGATATTCCTTGCGGCTCTTAGACTGAGTAGGACGTGCCATCAGTCCGCGCATGCCGGCAAGCTGGGTGAAGTGGTTCTTGTTTCCACGGGCACCGGATACAGCCATCATGTTGATAGGATTCATACGCGGCAGTGATTTCATCAAAGCATCACCGACATCGTTCTTAACCTGATCCCACAATGCTGAGAACGCACGTTCCCATTCCTGCGGAGTCAAGAGACCTCTGTCTCTGAGTTCATTCAGCTGGTTAGCCTTGAGTTTTCCTGCATCAACGAGTTCATCCTTGCCTGGAGCTACGTTGATATCGCTCAGTGATACTGTCATGCCGGCTGTTGTTGAATACAGATAGCCCATATCCTTCAGACGGTCAAGAATATCACTTGTACCATGTATGTTATAGCGATCGAATACTTCTGCAATCAGATTTCCCAAGTCCTTCTTCTTGAATTCCGGAGTGATAGGACGGCTCTTGATCTCTTTGACTAGATCTGTCCCCATCGGTACAAAATCATCATCCGGTGTATTCTTCAGAGTTTCCGGAGTTACCTTGTTCAGGTAAGGGAAGTCTGCAGGGAATGTTTCATTGAAGATAATCTTTCCGACTGATGTCAAGAGATAGCAGCTGTTCTGCTTTTCTGTAAAGCAGCTCTTATGCAGAGTTGCGGCCGGAATAGCAATACGGGTATGCAGATGCACAGAACCTGTCTGATATGCCATCAGAACTTCATCGACATTCTTGAACAGATGTCCTTCGTTTGCGCCAAAGCGTCTTGCTTTTTCAGCTTCCTGGTTCATGCCAAGCTTCTCAAAGCGTTCTGCTTTCTGATTGAACTCTTCCTGTGTCTCTTCCATGTTCAGATAGAAGTTTCCCAGTACCAAGTCCTGTCCTGGAGTAACGATAGGTTTGCCATCTTTAGGACCCAGAATGTTATTGCTGCCAAGCATCAATACTTCTGTTTCTGCTCTAGCCATCTCACCTAATGGTCACCATCAAAGTCTGCATTGAATGCTGGGCAGACCAATGGATGGACACGGATTGCACGTCCTTCTATCAGTTTCGGGAAGAATGACTGAATACCAAGTCTATGCAGTGTCGGTGCACGGTTCAGGAATACAGGGTGGTTGGCAATAATTTCTTCCACAACATCCCATACACGTGAATCCTGACGCTCAATCAGCTTCTCGGCAGTCTTTGGATTTGCTGCAATCTGCTGGTTGACCAGTTCATTGATTACAAATGGTTTATACAGCTGTATTGCCATCTCTTTCGGCAATCCGCACTGACTCATCTTAAGAGTAGGTCCGATTGCAATAACCGAACGTCCTGAGAAGTCTACACGTTTGCCTAACAGGTTCTGACGGAAACGTCCCTGCTTGCCTTTCAGGCTGTGAGACAGAGACTTCAGAGCTCTTCCTCCAGCACCTGTAATCGGCTTGCTGCGGCGTCCGTTATCAATCAGAGCATCTACAGATTCCTGAAGCATACGCTTTTCGTTCTGCACGATAATAGCAGGTGTGCCCAGTTCCAATAGTTTCTTCAAACGGTTGTTGCGGGTAATAACACGGCGGTAAAGATCATTCAGATCGCTTGTCGCAAATCTGCCGCCATCGAGCTGCAGCATAGGTCTTAAGTCTGGCGGAATAACCGGCAGAACTGTCAGTACCATCCACTCCGGCTTGTTGTCGGAATTGCGGAATGCTTCAACTGTTTCCAGACGCTTGATCAGCTTCTTGCGCTTATCGCCGTTTGCCTTCTCAAGTTCTTTCAGAATTTCCTTATAGTCTTTTTCAAGGTCAGCCTTTTCCAATAGAGTCTTTACCGCTTCAGCACCCGTCTGAGCAGTGAAGCTGCCCGGTCCGTAGATTGCTGTATTTTCACGGTATTCCTTTTCGGAAAGAATCTGCTTGTATTCAAGTTTCGTATCGCCTGGATCAGTTACAATCCAGGATACGAAGTATACAACTTCCTCCAGCTGTTTCGGAGGTACATTGAGCAATAGGCTCATGCGTGACGGAATGCCGCGCAGATACCAGATATGTGTAACAGGTGCTGCCAGCTCAATATGTCCCATACGCTCACGGCGTACAGAAGACTTGGTAATTTCTACTCCGCATCGATCGCAGACTAAACCCTGATAGCGGATTTTCTTATACTTCCCGCAGGCACATTCCCAGTCTTTTGTCGGACCGAAAATACGCTCGCAGAAGAGTCCGTCTCTCTCTGGCTTCTGTGACCGATAGTTGATAGTCTCTGGCTTCTTAACTTCTCCATATGACCATTCACGGATTCTTTCAGGTGATGCCAGGCCTACTTTCATTGCACTGAATTCATTGATATTCATCCTGCGGCACCCTCCTATTCTTTCTCGCCTGCATCCGAGTCATCAGAATCAAATCCTACCTCGGCTGCTTCCGGCACTTCATCGATATTGTCCTTGATTGTCAGATCGCTGTTCTCTGTATCGCTGATCATCGGATTGCGGTTCATGTCGAGCTTCGTTTCTTCCTTCAGCTCTTCCTGTGCCATCTTCTTCATATCAACTTCATCACCCTGCGGATCCAGCATCTTAACATCGATTGCCAGTGCCTGCAGTTCATGAGTCAGAACGCGGAACGATTCAGGGATTCCTGCATCAGGCAGGTCCTTGCCCTTGACGATTGATTCATAAGTCTTTGTACGGCCCATGATATCATCAGATTTCACAGTCAGGATTTCCTGCAGTGTATGAGCAGCACCATATGCTTCCAGTGCCCAGACTTCCATCTCACCGAATCTCTGGCCGCCGTTCTGCGCTTTACCGCCTAATGGCTGCTGGGTAACCAGTGAATAAGGTCCTGTTGCACGAGCGTGCAGCTTATCATCGACCATGTGCGCCAGCTTGATCATATACATGACGCCGACGGCAATGCGCTCATCATATTCTTCGCCGGTCATGCCATCTGTCAATGCATACTTGCCATCTGCAGATGTTCCAGCTTCCTTCATGATGCTCGCCAGTTCTTCATTGCTGACACCGTCAAATACCGGTGTTGCAAACTTCACACCCAGAGCCTTAGCGGCCATACCCAGATGTACTTCCAATACCTGTCCGATATTCATACGTGATGGAACGCCGAACGGGTTCAGCATGATATCAATCGGTGTGCCGTCTTTCATATACGGCATATCTTCAACTGGCAGAATCTTGGAGATGACACCCTTATTGCCGTGTCTTCCTGCCATCTTATCGCCTTCAGAAATCTTTCTCTTCTGAACGATATATACCTTTACAACTTCACTGACACCTGCTGGCAGTTCATGATCATCCTTGCGGCGGAAAATACGCACGGAATGAACGATACCAGCTCCGCCATGCGGAACCTTCAGTGAATTATCACGGACTTCTCTGCTCTTCTCACCGAAGATGGCAAGCAGCAGTTTCTCTTCCGGAGAAATCTCACTCTGACCCTTTGGAGTTACCTTTCCAACCAGAATGTCGCCTTCTTTGACTTCCGCACCGACCATGACAATACCTCTGCCATCCAGGTTGCGGCATGCCGCTTCAGCAACGTTCGGGATATCTCTGGTAATTTCTTCAGGTCCCAGTTTTGTTTCTCTGCATTCAATGTCATATTCTTCAATATGCACAGATGTATAGACATCATCCTTAACCATGCGTTCAGACATGATGATAGCATCTTCATAGTTGTATCCATGCCATGTCATGAAAGCGATCGTTACGTTCTGTCCAAGTGCAAGTTCACCGTTCTGCATAGCCGGACCATCCGCAAGGATATCCCCGCGTTTGATCTTTTCACCATCATTGACGATAGGTCTTTGATTCAGGCATGTAGAAGCATTGCTTCTGCGGAACTTAGTCAGATCATACTGCATGTCTCCATCTTTCTGCTTAACGATAACTTTCGTCGCATCTACATAGGAGACTACACCCTCTCCGGTCGCAACACATGCTGCACCTGAGTCACGGGCAATACGATGTTCGATTCCTGTTCCAACATATGGGCTGTGCGGATTCAGAAGAGGCACTGCCTGTCTCTGCATGTTTGCGCCCATCAGAGCACGTGTGCAGTCATCGTTTTCCAGGAAAGGAACGCACGCAGTCGCAACAGATACAATCTGTTTCGGACTTACGTCGGCATAGTCAATATCATTGCGGTTGACCATAACAGTTTCACCGGCGATTCTTGCGACTACCTGTGTACCTGTGATCCTGCCATCATGAATCTCGTTTGCCTGTGCGATAACATGGTCATTCTCTTCATCTGCAGACATATATACAACTGTATCTGTAACTACTCCGCCCTTGTCTACCTTACGGTAAGGAGTCTGGATAAATCCATATTCATTTACGCGGGCATAGGTTGTCAGATAGGAAATCAAACCGATGTTCGGTCCTTCTGGTGTTTCAATTGGGCAGATTCTTCCATAGTGAGAGTTGTGAATATCACGTACTTCAAATCCTGCTCTTTCACGAGTCAAGCCGCCTGGACCCAAGGCACTGATACGTCTCTTATTGGAGAGTTCAGCCAATGGATTCTGCTGATCCATGAACTGTGACAGCTGAGAACTCGAGAAGAATTCCTTGATTGCGGCTGTCAGAGGTCTGATATTCGTCAGCTGTTTCGGAGTCAATGTTGCAATTTCAGATATAGACATCTTCTCCTTAACTGCACGCTCCATACGGCTCAAGCCAATACGGAACTGATTCTGAATCAATTCGCCGACTGTACGGATTCTGCGGTTGCCCAGCATATCAATATCATCTTCTGAACCAACACCATCGAGCATCGTCAGTTCATAGTTATACAGAGCATACATATCCGGCATTGTGATTGTCTTCTTGCCATTCAGCGGATCGATGCCGATCAGCTTAACAGGATGGCCATCTTCTGCAAGTACTTCTACTTCCTGTACACATGCACCGACCAGCCATACATTCAATGTGCCGTTTTCTCTGACAAATGTACTCAGGATTTCCTTCTGTCCTGCTGTCAATGCAGTCAGAGCCTCATCCGGAATATAGCGCTGGCAGATCAATGCATCTTCAACCTGAAGATCTGCACCATCTGCTTCAATACGGCCGATGGCATACATTCTTGAACCATAATTAAGAATGGCAGTCAGATTATCCTTGTCAGCAACTGTCTTAGTCGCAATGATTCCTGTATAGATCTTGATTTCCTTGAATTCCTTGCAGATATTCTTAACATCTTCTTCTGTCAGGACTGTTCCTTTTTCAAGCTGTGTCTTCTGTGACTTGCCATCTAGATCACCAGCAAGAATTCTTCCTACCAATGCATTCTTGATAGAAGCTGTCTCTACTGTCTCTGCATCTGGATGAGAGAAAGTATGAACAAACGGAAGAGCACGGCAGTTGATTCCTTTATTTACTTCAGGCTTCAGCTCATTGCGCTCATTCTTGCCGATTATACGGCCGCGCTTCATAATGACCTTGCCATCTGCAGAGATCAGATCCTCTTTCAGCGCATGGCCTTCCATACGATCCATGATGCTCAGTTTCTTGCGAAGCTTATAACGTCCAGCTTTAGTAAGATCATAGCGTCTGTAATCAAAGAACTTTGCGTCCATCAATGAAATAGAACCGTCAATTGTTGGAACTTCATCTGCTCTTTGGTTTTCGTAGACACTTAAAAGTGCATCATGTGAGGTCTTAGTCTTATCAGCATTCAGTGTATTCTTAACTTCTTCATAATCGCCGAATACGGAAGTATACAGCAGCATATAATCGTTAAGGAATTCTCTTGCTTCTTCTTTGACTATAACGTCTTCATGAACATCAAAGCCATTTGCCTTCAGGAACTTCTGCATTCCAGTCGTGTCAAAAGCATCCTCGCCTTTTTCTGCATTCAAGGACATTCCAATTGCCTTGAACAGAATTGTGCTTAGGATCTTGCGCTTGCGGTCAATGGAGACATTCATAATGCGTCCCAAAGCCTGCTTTTTATCATCGCTCATGAATTCCAGCCATGTTCCGCGGCTAGGAATCAGTTCGCATGTATAGGTATCCTTGCCTGTACGGTCTTCAGATACGATATCGAAGTATGCGCCTGGAGAACGGACAATCTGCGATACAATGACACGTTCAGCGCCATTGATAACAAACGTTCCGGTAGGTGTCATCAATGGGAAATCTCCCAGGAAGACATCTTCCCATTTTGTCATGACTTCACCGGTTTCTGGATCAACTACTTCCAGTTCCATCTTGACCTTCAGCGGTGCACAGTAGTTTACTTCACGGAACTTGCACTCACCGACACTGTACTTCGGTTCACTGAATTCATAATCAACGAATTTCAGTTTGATATTTCCGCTGTAGTTGTAAATAGGATAGATATCCTCAAATACTTCGCGGATTCCTTCTCTGAGAAACCAGTCAAAGGATGCTGTCTGAATTTCTACCAGTTCAGGAAGATCCAGTTCAGAAGAAACCTTGGAATAGTCTCTGCGAACTGCTTTGCTGCCATAATGCACAACGTGGTATGTCTGCTTGTTTTCCATGTATGCCATCCTTTCGCATGCATCGCCGTAAACGCTGAAAAGGGCGTAGTACCCCTAGTGTTTTATCGGACTTTTTTGCAATTTATAAGTTTACTATGATTTCGGCAAGTAGTCAAATCCTGACTCCTTTCAAAACCCAATATCCTCTGTCCCGGGAAATAACGTCGCAGTTTCCAAACACCTCTGCAATGTATTTCTGTGCACTTTCAGCACCCTGTGTTCTTCTTACAACCGCTATAAGCGTACCGTTGGCAGACAGATGATCATAGCTTTCCTGAAACATCGCATAGATCACTTTCTTGCCGGCACGGATTGGCGGATTGCTTACTACTGTGTCGAACATTCCGGTTAGATTCGCAAAACGGTCTGAGACTGCTGTCTCGATCGGTGCATGATTTTTGCTGCTATTGATCCCAGCCAGTTCTACTGCTCTAGGATTCACATCGCTGCAGACTGCCTGGATGTCAGGAAATGTGCTCTTAAGTACAATTCCAACCACTCCATAGCCGCATCCTATGTCCAGAATACGTCCCTGCAGTTTTTCTTTTGCCGCTGCTTCTAGCAAAACAAGAGTTCCATAATCTACTCCGCTCTTGCTGAAAACGCCATTGTCAGTAACAAATGTGTAGACCCGTCCTTGAAACCGGAAAGAATTCTCCTTCCGGTTTGAGGGAAGACTGCGGTTATCGGTGAAGTAATGTGCCGTAAAATCGCGTCCTTTCTTTAGGGTCGAAAAGCCGAATCGGATTCGGCTTTCGTCATTGCGTTCAATTCAGTGAAATCTTACTTGTATTCAACAGTTGCTCCAGCATCAGTAAGCTTCTTCTTAATTGTTTCAGCTTCCTCAGTTGGAACATCCTTTTTGATCTCAACTGGTGCCTGGTCAACGAGCTTCTTAGCATCTACCAGACCGAGACCTGTGATTTCACGAACAACCTTGATGACACCGACTTTGGAATCACCAACAGTTGCCAGCCATACTGCAACATTCTTCGGAGCAGCATCTTCAGCAGCTTCAGCTGGAGCAGCAGCAGCAACTGGAGCAGCAGCTGTAACACCGTATTTCTCTTCAATAGCCTTAACCAGATCGTTCAGATCGAGAATTGTAGCTTCATCAAGATATGTAAGAATATCTTCTTTTGTTAACTTTGCCATGGATTATTGTCCTCCTCTTCCTTAGGCAGCTGCTTCTTCAGCAGCCTCAACTTTTGCTTCTTCAGCAGGTGTTTCGTTTTTTGGTCCTTCTGTTTCCTTCTTGTCAGCAACTGCCTTCACAGTACGAGCAAACTGTGATACCGGTGCCTGCAGTACAGAGAGCAGCATGGACAGCATTCCTTCTCGATTGGACAGCAGTGACAATTCATTGATTGTCTCAACAGGAACAACTTTTCCTTCAACAATGCCGCCTTTGAGAACCAGTGCTTTGTGTTTCTTTGCAAACTTAGCCATGATGCGGCTAGGTGCAACTGCGTCTTCACCGAATACAAGAGTGTTCGGTCCTGTCAGCACATCAGCGAGTTCACTGAATCCTGCAGCTTCTGCTGCTTTAGCAGCCAATGTGTTTTTGTAGACTTTCATCTCCACATTCTCTGCGCGCAGTGTTCTGCGTAATTCGGTAACCTCGGATACGCTCAGGCCGCGATATTCAGCAACAACAGTTGACGAAGATTTCGCAAACTTGTCCTGAATCTCGGAAACGACGTTCTTTTTTGAATCTAATACCGCCTGATTCATTCCATATCCTCCTTTTTCCTGTTATCTAATACGCATAATATCAATAAAGCCCTCGCAGACAGCAAGGGCTCAAAAGTTCAAATATTCTTTGACTTTCTACCTCGGTAACATGATTAAGCTCTCGCCGTTACTGTCTATGGTATCGATAACGCGTTAATAATACCTCTTTTGAAATGACAATGTCAAGATTTTTCAGAATTTGAAGCCTTACTTCTGAAGACTCTCCTGATTGCCTGGGTCCTTCTTCAGCATTGCATTGACAATAATGCCAAGAATCAGTGCGCAGGCAATAGAAGTGATTGTTACTTTGCCGAATGTCAATGACAATCCGCCGATGCCTGCAATCAGGATAACAGATATAACAAACAGATTGCAGTTCTTATCAAGATCCACTTTCTGCACCATCTTCAGTCCGCTGACTGCGATAAATCCATATAATGCCATGCATACCCCGCCCATGACGCAGGAAGGAATAGAACTGATGAAGGCAACAAACGGTGTAATGAAGGATATCAGGATGCACTCAGCCGCAGCCATAGCTATCGTTGCCACTGATGCATTTCTAGTGATTGCAACACAGGCTACAGATTCACCATATGTTGTATTTGGGCAGCCGCCAAACAAAGCGCCGGCAATTGAACCTATGCCATCACCAAGCAACGTCTTGTCAAGACCTGGATTCTTCAATAGATCTCTTCCTATAATAGAAGAAATATTCTTATGATCTGCAATGTGCTCCGCAAATACTACGAATGCTACCGGAATATAAGCAACCGCTACTGTGCCAATATAGCCTGCATCAATCTGGCTGAATCCTGCCGATGCCTTAAGGAATGTGAAGTCCGGTACTGAGACAATTGAATTCATGGAAGTCAAAGCGCTGAAGTTCGTTATCTGCATCGCTGTATTTCCAGTGGACAAACCAATCCATGTCAGAATTGCCGCAGCCGCATAGCCGACGAGAATTCCGATAATGAACGGAATCATTTTTGCATGTTTCTTGCCATATGTACTGCTCAGCATTGTTGCAAACAGTGCAATTAATCCGCACAGCACTGCATACTGAGTCGTCTCGCCTGTCAGGCTTGAAGTCTGCAGATTGCTGACTGCACTTGATGCAAGACTCAGGCCGATGATGGAAACTGTAGGTCCAATGACAACCGCCGGCATCAGTTTATCAATCCAGCCTACTCCGACCTTCTTTACGATGATCGCAAACACTACATAGACTAAACCGGCACAGATTGCGCCGATGATCAATCCAGCGTAACCCGCTTCAATGCTTACAGCGCCCGCAAACGCCGCCGACATCGAACCAATGAAGGCAAAAGAAGAACCCAGGAATACTGGGCTCTTGCGTGCTGTAAATAAAATGTAGATAAACGTGCCCACTCCTGCTCCAAACAAGGCAGCTGCGGTACTCATACCGTTGCCGATAATCAGAGGAACTGCAATTGTTGCAGCCATAATCGCTAAAACCTGCTGGAATGCAAATACTATTAATTTGCTGAAACCTGGCTTGTCTTCAATATCGTAGACTAGTTTCATAAGTGAATCCCCCTTTGATTCAAGATGATAGCAAAATCGAAGGTAAAATGAAAGAGGAAATTCATGAAATTAAGATGAAAACTGAATTACTTTTTGCTTTTATTTTGAAGATGCAGTATTTTGCATATTTTCTTAATCCTACAAGAGACGAATTCCTTGTGTCTCTAGAATTCAGGCTGCGTTCTGAATCCACATCAGATAATAGCGGTTGGTCCGCTGAGCAATTCATCAACAATTGGATGATATAGCTCTTTGTCTTCTGCCCTTGTTATTGTGCTGATCTTTCTGCCTGGATCTTTTGATGATGCTCCGCAATGATAGACTGCTTCATTCGCACAGCCATAATCAATGACAATATAGCGATCATGGTATCTGCCATTGGTCTCTTTAAACGTTATTGGAATCTTTGGACAGTCATTCTTGAAATCATTTACCATAATCGAAGTAAGCATATCTTTGCTCTTGCTGTTGTCACTGAAGATGATGACACTGACATTCTCTTTGACCGATTTCAGATGATGCAGAGTCTTCAAGCCAATATAGTTATCAATGATATATACCGTTTGCTGAGCAGTCTTGTAGATGCTTCTGTAGGCAATATCTGCTTCTATCTTCTCACCATCAAGAATCAGATAATGCTTATGGGTATTCGGATCAATAAAGTTATCCATCACCTTCTTCAGTTCCTGATTGGATTGCTTTATTTCTGTTTCTATCTTTTCAAAGCGGACTTCAGTATTTCTTGCATTGCAGTCCACTCTGCTCGAAAGCATCATGAACTCATCTGTTCCAATAAAACCTTTGTTTTCGGCAATGCAGTCTTTCATTTCCTTGAACAGGCGGATCAATGCTTTACTCTGCTGAACAGCCAGCGGACCCTTCAAGACAGTCATCAGCATGTATATTCCCTGTTCCGTGAAGGCATAAGGCAGATAGCGGGAACCTCCCCATCTTGAGGTCGCATTTTGCGACCTCAAGATACCGCCAATTTCAGTTGTATTTAGTAAAAACATGAAATCTTCAGGAAATTTTTCGCTATTTCTTTTTATTTGTTCATTCAATCTTTTTGTTGTATATCCATATATCTCTGCCAGATCAAAATCCAGCATGACCTTCTGTCCGCGGATCATATAGATCCTGTCATTTAGACTCTTTGCATCAATCACTGCTATCTCATTCATGTTATAGCCTCCATACAAGTTTCTGCATATCTTATATGCAAAGTTATGAACATCCCTTCTAAACAAGAATGGAAACTTCATGCAAAATAAAAATTGAATTGCCTTTACCAGCACAATTCAATCAAACTGTCATTCATCCATTTCTCTGTAAATCACTGCCCCAAGTTTCTTCAGTTTGCCATCCAGATCATCATAACCGCGGTCAATATGATAGATATCATGTATTTCTGTAATGCCTTCTGCAATCAACCCCGCAATGACAAGACATGCACCGCACCTAAGATCTGTGGCATATACCTTATCGCCATATAATTTGGTAGGTCCTGTAATAACAGACATTCCAGTACCGATATCAATATTTGCGCCCATTCTCTGCAATTCTATGCAATGCTTGAAACGCTCAGGATAGATTGTATCCTGTATTGTACTCTGCCCGGCAGCCTGGGTCAGCAATGCTGTTAAAGGCTGCTGCAGATCTGTTGCAAAACCAGGATACGGACGCGTTTTAATATCAGCTGCATTCAGATTCTCATTGCGGTCTATCACTATAGAATCAACACCGATATCCATCTTCACACCCATCTCACTGAGCTTTGAAGTCAGAGCTTCAATATGCTGAGGAATGATATTTGTGATCTTCATATGCTTTGCCATAGAAGCCGCAATGATTGTAAATGTTCCAGCCTCTATGCGATCTGGAATAATCTCATGAAAACAGCCTCCGAGTTTCTCCACGCCGTCTACTGTGATGACATTGGTGCCAGCCCCGCGAACCTGTGCACCCATCTTATTCAGCAGAGTTGCAACATCAATGATCTCCGGTTCTTTAGCGGCATTTTCAATCGTTGTTCTGCCTTTTGCTAAAGAGGCAGCCATCATAATATTGATCGTTGCGCCAACGGACGCAATATCAAGGAATATCTTTGTTCCAATCAGCTGCTTTGCCCGAATAGTGTAGCAGCCCTGGGCATACTCTACCTCTGCTCCAAGTGCTTCAAATCCTTTCAGATGCAGGTCAATCGGACGCGGTCCAAGATAGCATCCTCCCGGCATTTTGATTCTGACATATCCATATTTGCCAAGCAGCGCACCCATAAAATAATAGGATGCTCTGAGTCTAGTCACTATATCGCTGTCCAGATCGCAATTCTTCATATCTGTAGGATCAATAATCAAATGATCTTCAGCCACTTCTTTGACTGTCACGTTCAGCATGCGCAGTATCTCGGATAATGAAGCCACATCTGCAATACCCGGTACACCTACTATCGTAACCGGACCTGTTGCCAGTACTGCCGCCGGTATCAATGCCACAGTAGCATTCTTTGATCCTGATATACTCACTTCTCCTTCAAGGAGATGTCCACCTTCAATTTTTATGACTTCCTGCATCTGTATCTTCCTTTCTGATCCAATCATACAGCTCTTCAATGCTGTTCACGCTTTTATCTGCCATAGATTGATCCTGATAGAATCTTGTATCATGTCTAGCTACTGTATATATGCCAGCATTGATTCCTGCCTGTATGCCTGCACAGCTGTCTTCATAAACAACGCAGTCTTTCGGATTCATATGCAATGCTTCGGCTGCTTTCAGATAGATATCCGGTGCCGGTTTGGCATGTTTTAGATTTTCTCCGGATTCAACAAAGTCAAAGTATGATGCGATTTCCATTGCCTTAAGTGAATCCACAATCAGCTGCATCGGTGAAGATGAGCATACTGCCAGTTTCTTCCCATCCGCATGCAGTGCCGCAAGCACTTCCTTCACATGCGGAAACATAATCTCTTTATAATCAAGCGGGTGTTCCACATCAAAATACCTGTCATTGTTGCGACGGATTGTTTCGTATGGCACTTCACCGCCTAAAAGGTCATACAATGCCCTATAGGTACCTTCCATCGTCTTGCCTACAATTCCGGTAATAATGTCCTTTTCAGGTCCTTTATATCCGTATGCACGCATCTGTTTGATTGTGCCCTGCATGTACCAGTATTCACTGTCATACAGAATCCCATCCATGTCAAATAATACAGCCTTTATCATATCCATCCGTTATTTTACTTGATTTAAGAGGATAAACCAACTGTATTCCGCATTGCATATATGCAAACAGACAGAAAGAGATCCCGAAGGATCTCTATACCGTTACTTTAAAGCCTTTATACTTGCCATTCAGACAGGCTGCCTGGTTGGCAACATTGTAAATATCACTGATGATTCTGCCATTCTCAGTAAACATCTTCTTGAATACTTCTACGGTTTTTTCATCAAGAACATTTATCTGATACCCATTCTTCTGCAGAATCTCTTCATATTCTTTCAGTGCCTCTGCACTTTCAAACTCTGCCTTATGATAGATCGTAATCAATGTATCCTCAGGATATTTCTGATTCAGATCCTCATTGCGTTCAAACACCTTCTGCACAAAGTCTGCTTTCAGATATGGATATATGCCGCAGATTTCTTTGATCTCTTCAGGCACTTCAGCAGTTTCTGTTTCTTCATTCACTTCTGCTGCCTCTGAAGTTTCCTCAGGTGTATCGTCTTCATTGATCTTGATGAAATTCACTTCATCTTCTGTATCGGTTTTCTTTTTGTTTTCTTCTGTAAGTGTTTTGACAACTGCATAGACGCCGACTCCTGCCGCTATGACAAGTGCTGATAATATTGATTTATGGAACATACCTATTCACGTCCTTTTCTTTTGCAAGGATATTTTATCACTATTCCTTTGAAAGCAGAACCCTAAGGATCTGTACGGCATTGGATGCCGCTCCCTTGCGGATCTGATCTCCGCAGGCAAACAGTGCTAAGCCGCCGTCAAATACCTTATCTTCACGGAGTCTGCCAACATATACAAGATCCTGGTCTGAGGTATCTAAAGGCATTGGATAGCCTTCTTTCATATATCTGATGCCCGGATAGAGCCGCAGTGCCTGCTCTGCAGCTTCTATAGAAACAGGTTCTTTGCATTGCAGGGATACCGATACAGAGTGTGAGCGGAACACCGGAACCCTTACACACGTGCATGTCACCCTTAATTCCGGAAGATGCAGGATCTTTCTTCCCTCATTCTGCATTTTTGCTTCTTCACTGGTATAGCCGTCTGTTCCTTCACTGCCAATAAAAGGAATGCAGTTATATGCTATCTGCGCTGGAAATGCTTCTGTTTCAACCGGTTTTCCTTCCTCTATGGAATGAATCTGATCATGCAGCTCACGAAGACCTGGAATACCGGCTCCGGATACCGCTTGGTATGTAGATACAATCATCTTTTCAATCGGTGATATGTTCGCAATCGGAGCAGCTGCCATCAGTGCCACAATCGTACTGCAGTTTGGATTGGCAATGACACCGTGATGCGCAAATGCATCTGCACCATTGATTTCAGGTATGACTAAAGGAACATCCTCTTCTGCTCGAAAAGCACTGGAGTTATCAATGAATAAAGCACCCGCTTTTTGAATCAGCGGCCTGTATTCTTTTGCAAGTTCAGCAGATACAGCACCGAATACTGCATCAAGTCCATTCAGTCTATCCTGAGATACTGCTTCAATCGCAACATCCTTCTGCTTAAACTTCATTGTTCTGCCGACACTTCTGCTTGAAGCAAACAGTCTCAGTTCCTCAACAGGTATTGCCTGTTCATCAAGGCAGTCAATCATCTGTCTGCCAACTGCACCTGTAGCTCCTATTATTCCTATTTTCATGTGATCTTATTCTCCTCAGATATAAACTTCTGATAAATGCAGCGGATTGCTGTTTCAAAGTCGCGGTTTTCTACTCCTACGACAATGCTCAATTCATCTGCACCTTGATTGATGGTTCTGATGTTGATTCCGCTGTGTCCGAATTCCGCGAACAGTTTTCCAGACATACCCGGATGTGCCCGCATGCCTCTGCCTACAACTGCTATCTGTGAGAGATGATCTTGAACCATGACTCGATCAGGATGCATTTCTTCCTTAATTCTGCCGATGATCTCATATAAGCAGTCATTCACTGATGCCGTAGTGACAATTATGGAAAACGAATCTACACTGATTGGCACGTTTTCTATTGAGACATGATACTCCTCAAATATTGAGAGTGTTCTGCGCAGAAATCCAATCTCACTTGATATGTGATTCTTGGTTACTGTCAGAATCGTAAAGTCTTTTTTTCCGGTGATGCCGGTGATAAAATGCGGCGGATCCAGTTCATCCTGCCTGCTGCAGTCTTCCATAATCATAGTGCCGGGATTTTCCGGTTCATTTGTATTGCGTATATTGATTGGTATATTCTTTGTCTTAACTGGGAATATTGCATCATCATGCAGCACATTAGCGCCCATATAGCTCATTTCGCGCAGTTCATTATAAGTGATTCTCTTAATCCTTACAGGATTTGGAATGATTTTCGGATCTACCACCATAAAACCGGATACATCTGTCCAGTTCTCATAGATGTCCGCATTTACAATGTTTGCAATAACAGCTCCGGTAATATCACTGCCACCGCGTGACATAACCTTGATTACCCCATTTGGCATGCTTCCATAGAAGCCGGGAATCAGCAGGCGTTCATATTTGCGGCTGTATGGTTCCAGCTGTGCCTGGGTACGAACCATGTCAATGGTTCCGTCATACTTGAAAGCCATGATTTCTGATGCATCTACAAAAGGGATTCCCAAGTATTCAGAAAGACATCTGCCAGTCAGATATTCTCCCCGTGACACAAGATAATCAGTAGGCAGATCTGTTTCCAGCTGTGAGCGGATTCTGCTGAATTCTGCTTCCAGATCTATCTTCAGTCCCAATTCTGTTTTAATTCTCTGATACTTATCTTCAATCATTTTAAATATGGAATCATAGGAAACTCCATATCGAATATGTGCTTGGCATAGATACAGAAGATCCGTAACTTTGTGGTCTTCATGGTCTTCTCTGCCGCAGGCACTGGTTACTATAAACTTGCGAGATGGATCTTCATCAATGATCTTTTTGACTTTTCGAAACTGCGCTGCATTGGCAACGCTGCTGCCTCCAAACTTAGCAACCTTAATCATTTCATCACCTCAGCAATAAACAGTTCCAGATCATCTGCACTTAATATCAAACTGCTTGCTTCATCCAATGAAACCGGAATGCTTAAGAATGCATCCTCGCCCGCCATTTCATCAATGATTCCAGAAAAGCAGACTTCTTTTTTACTGCGTATATAATAAACCGATTTATTTAGCTGATTATCTATCAAGCAAGTGTCTGCATGCATATATGCATTGCCGATGCCCTTTTCAATATCTATCAGATCCTGTACTGCCGCATGTGCAGTCGGCAGTGATCCAGCACCCTGTCCTGTAAGCATAATTGTTCCCAATGTGTCTGAATCAAGTACACATGCATTCAGGTTCTGTGATATATGACTCAGCGGATTCGCATGATCAACGAACGCCGGCATTGCTGAACAGGATAGAGTATTTGCATTGCGATGTCCTCTGCCGATCATCTTAACTGTTCTGTTATGCTGTCTTGCATATTCAATATCCTGAACAGAAATATTGCGAATACCATATGCAGCAATGCTGTTAAGATCCGCCAGCATTCCATAGGCCGCCGCACAGGACAGAAACACTTTATACCTGACATCCATTCCATCTATATCATCAGATGGATTCTGTTCTGCATACCCTTTCTTCTGTGCAAGTGCTAGAGCTTCATCAAATCGGATTCCATTCTCTGTCATATTCGAAAGAATATAATTGGTTGTCCCGTTGAATATGCCATGGAAATCAGATATCTCATCGATCCTCTTCGTTCTATTCAATTGTTCAATCCAGGGTATTCCTCCAGCCACTGCCGCTTCATACTTAAGTGTTACATGATTTTCCTGAGCCATCTGCATCAGTTCTGCATAATAATGAGCAAGCATCTTTTTATTGCTTGTAACAGCATTCTTATGTGCGCGCAAAGCCTGTGACACATATTCATATGCAGGATGGATACCACCCATGCACTCGGCCACTGTATCTATAGACTTATCTTTGAGAATATCATCAAAACTGACAGTCATTCTTTCATCTGTCACTTCACTCTGATCCTTAACAAGTATTCTCTTTATATGCAGCTTCTGTGTGTCCTGAGTATTTGCCGAAGTGATGATCCGATCAATTCCAGAACCTACAGTACCATGTCCAAGCAATCCGATTTCCATCTTTTCATTTCTCCTGACTGTCTTTATTCTGAATACACTTGTATTCGAATAACAAACAGTGTATCATGTTTGCATCAGCAATACAAGGAGAACGGATGAGCATATATATAAGCACCCGAAACAAGAACAGCCGATTTGAATCACACGCAGCTGTTATTCAAGGACTTGCGCCTGACGGCGGTCTTTTTGTTCCTGAGACAATCAAGCCTTTTCTAAACCTATGCAGACTGCAGAATCTATCCTATGAAGAGACTGCTTTTGAGATTCTTTCCGCCTTCATGGATGATTACAGTTCTGAAAATCTCAAGGCATGTATCCACAGCGCATATAAAGATTCATTTGATACAGATAAGATTGCTCCAACTGTTTCTTTTGGCAGCAATGCCCTGCTTGAACTCTGGCACGGCCCAACCTGCGCCTTCAAGGACATCGCTCTGACTCTTCTTCCTCATCTGATGAGAACTGCCTGCTCAATGGATTATATCGATGATACCATTGCCATACTGACTGCCACTTCCGGCGACACCGGAAAAGCCGCCATATCCGGTTTCAGCAATGTACCCAATACATCAATTACAGTCTTCTATCCAGAAGACGGCGTCTCTGATATACAGAAAAGACAGATGCAGACAAGTGTTGGAAACAATGTCAATGTTGTTTCCGTACAGGGTAATTTTGATGACTGTCAAAGAATGGTTAAAGAAGCATGCAGCAGCCATGAAGTGCTTGAGAGTCTTGACCATGTTCGGATATCCAGTGCAAATTCCATCAACACCGGCCGTCTATTGCCGCAGATTGTCTACTATGTCACTTCCTATATGGACATGGTGAGAATGAAGAAGATATCCATTGGTGATCCGGTCAACTTCTCTGTTCCTACCGGAAACTTCGGCGATATTCTTGCCGGCTATATTGCCAAACTGATCGGGCTGCCTATCAAGCGTCTGATCTGTGCATCCAATTCCAATCATGTTCTAACAGATTTCATCAATACCGGCATATATAGCATAGACAGACAGTTTCTCAGCACAATGTCCCCATCTATGGATATTCTTATCTCCAGCAATCTGGAAAGACTGCTGTTCCTAATGAGCGGGCGCAATGAATCATTGGTACAGAAATGCATGCAGTCCCTGCATGACAAAGGCAGCTATGCAGTACCCGATCATCTGAAGCAGACCATTCAATGTCTATTCAGCGGATATTGGGCAAATGAAGAGCAGTGTGCGCAAGAGATCAGAAGCACATATGAAAACGATCATATATTGATTGATCCGCATACCGCTGTCGGAGCATATGCAATGCACGCATATCAAGATGAAACCAGTGAT
>CALEMD010000043.1 GCA_937902945.1 uncultured Erysipelotrichaceae bacterium
TGAATACGGCGGTGAAATAGATCCACCTCGTCGGACGTAGAGATCCACCTCGTCGGTAAAAATAGATCCGCTTAGGTTTGTGCTAGCCATAGCGGGTCTATTGCTATATTTTCTTTCTCAATTTTCTTTGCGATTCACCTTTGAGTACAACACTGTAAGAATTGTTTGTGATGCGATCAAGTATTGCGTCTGCTACAATACCGCCGCCAAGTTTGCTATGCCATTCATCTACTGCCAGTTGGCTGCACAGGATTGTGGACTTGTCGCGAGACCTGTACTCGAACAATTCTATTAATTCATTCTGCTCTGTCTGTGTTGTTTCTGTAAGAAGAAAGTCGTCGATGATCAAGAGATCATACTTTTGGTAGATTCTATACATCTTTTCAAGACTTCCTTCTATCTTGGACTCCATGAATTCCCGCAGGAGTTCAGGAAGACGTGTGAACCTGACGTGGTATCCTGCTTCACAAGCATTGACACCTAGTGCGTTACTGATAAAAGATTTACCGCATCCTGTTGCGCCAAAGATCAGGACATTGCGGTGTGCCGCAATATAATCATTTGTAGCTAATTGATCGATCAGAATATGGTTGATCTTTCTATCTGGAGAATATTCAATATTTTCTAATCTGGCACTGTGATCTGACAGCTTTGCCTGTTTCAGCCGCCTTTGAATGGTATTGTTCTTTTCTGCAGTGTATTCAGCACTGGTAATCTGTTCAATGATATCTGATATGCTCATTTTTGAAAATCCCGTATCATTGCTCAATGCTTCGAGCTCTTCTGCCATCGCAGGCAGCCTCATTTCCCGCATCATCTGAAGGATCTGATCAATCATTGTTTGGATCCTCCTTGTAATAAGCACTGCCTCTTAAAAAGGTATGCTCATCTCTTGCTGTGCTTTTGGAAGAGGATTGTTCGAGCTCATCTTGTTTGTTTTCAAGGATAGCTTTAATATTCTTGTAGCGAGGACTGCTGATGTGAGCCAGTGCTAAGCAGCAGGCGTTCTCAAGACGCTCGTTGGAATACTTGCGTGACAACATCAGAATGGATTTAGCGCCATTATATCCTTGCTGTTCATATTTATATTGGGCGAACAAATTGGTGATTACCTGTACAGTATTTGCACCGATATCATTTGCCCATTTTATGAACCTATCTTCGTTCCATTCGGCAGCTGCGTTGCTGCTGGGCGGCATATGCTCTGGAAAGGTCTCATACACGCCATCATATCCTTGCAAATGCTGATGAGTGCACAATAGGATACGATTAAGATAGATGGAAATATGTTTGCCAGTTACTTTTAGATCAACTTCACTGCCAATATACTGGAAGGGCACACTGTAATACTTTTTCTCATAGCTGATATGGCTGTTGGCAGCTACCTTTGCTTTTTTCCATATTGCAAATTCATATGGAAATTGCGGAAGCGGAAGAAGCTGATCTTTTTCAATGCTTTCATAGGTGTCAGCTCTTGATCCTGGCTTCTTCTGATACTGTTTATGATTGAAGCCATCTAATTCAATCATTACCTGTTTGTTGTACTCTTCAATGCTGAAGAACTTATTATTCCTAAGCTTGGCAATAATATATTTAGTACATTGATTCACAGTATTCTCTGCTAATGGTTTATCTTTAGGGTGCCGGACTCTGGCTGGAAGAATGATGATGTTATAGTATTCCGCCATATCCTGATAACTTTGATTCAATATCGGTTCTTCATTTTTCAAATGCTTGATCACTCCTGTTTTGAGATTGTCAGGAACCAGAATCTTTGTGATTCCTTGGAAATAATCGAACATATGAATATGACAATTGATCCAGGACTCCTGTTTCATGTCAGGACATGCTTCCGCATAAGTATAGCCACTGAATGCCAGCACTCCAATGAACAAATAGCCTTCAATCATTTCACCCGTATCCGGATCATACCAGGTAGGCTGTGATCCTGCCCAATCGACTTCGGTCTCTTCGCCCGGTTTGTGATGAATGATATCTGTGAATCCTGTCTTTAACAGGTTTTCATGGAAGTAATGCTTGAATTGTGTAAGTCTGTAAGGAATTTGGTCTGTTTTGCGGCAATCATAACAATACTCATCCCATAGAAGCTTCATTGTCACTCCCGGTTTCTTCAATTCATTAACTAACGAAGAATAATCCGGCATTGCATACATCACATCAGGAACGGATTGCACTGCTGCCGGCATTTCAAACATCCGGTTTAATTCATCTTCAGATACTGAGAAATCGCATCCGCTTTTGTAACCATGCTCATTCAATGCTTTAATAACTCTGCTTACTGTGTTTTTGGATGATTTCACACGTCTGCTGATTTCATTCCTACTGATTCCCATCAAATACAGGCGCGTGATCTCTTTGTAGTTTGGCATTTACTCGTCACCTCATCTTTCTTGTGTACAAAAAGAGCTGCACATTACTCTATGTACAGTTCCATTGTATGCATAATTATGAGATGGATCTCTACGTCCGACGCAGTGGATCTATTCCTGCCGACGCGGCGGATCTCTTAGTTCCGACGAAGTGAACCTCTGGCTCCGCCATACTCA
>CALEMD010000044.1 GCA_937902945.1 uncultured Erysipelotrichaceae bacterium
GATATCGACCGTGATGCACGGATCGATTACCATATCCTGTTCACTCTTGTGAACCGGAACAATCTGGAAAGACAGACGATCAGCAAGTTCCGTGAGATCTATGGAGACCACATCTTCAGACAGCCTATCAGATACCAGGCCAATCCAGTCAAACATGCGAATTTCAGCAACACACTGCTGATCGATGATATGCAGGCAAATGTATCTGCCGATTATCGCTGCCTGATCAATGAGGTGCTTGGAAAAAATATTGAACAGGCAGGTGATGAGGAATGAAGGACTTCAAAATTCCAACATCTATCTTCAATGCAAATCCAGATATCCTGAAAGAGGCACAGAACAGCAAGATATCTTTTATCTCAGTGGATGAGATCTTTGCAAATGAGAAGAACCTCTATCATGTCAGGAATGTCGATGGTTATGCACAGAGCATCCAGGAGACAGGGATACATGAACCGTTGACAGTGATGAAACGGCCGGAAGGATATGTCCTGCTTGCAGGACATTCAAGGCTCGCCGCATTGAAGCAGCTGATTGGTGAAGGATATCGTTACTCATATTGCGACCAGGACATCACTGGCAAGGCACCAGTGATCATCAGACCAGAATTCAACGATCAGATGGATGAACTGAAGGCATTGATCGCATCGAATTATCAGAGGGTCCTTACAGGCGAAGATAAGGCAGAGCTCATTGAGACATGCCTGAAGATCCTGGAACAGGACAAGAAGAATGGACAGAAAGTGAAAGGCCGCACTGCACACCTGATTGCGGACATGATTCCTGTCCCAGAATTCTATATCAAGGAATATCTTGCAAAGAAATATAGTGAATCTGACAGTGAGCCAGAAGACCACGAAAAATCGCAGGACAAGAAAAGACAATATGATAAGCTCTGCAAACAGATGAAGCGTTTATCAAAGAGCCTTACGGAGTCTGATCTGCATTTTTCAGAAATTAATACACAGACATTGCGGAAGCTGTCGGATGAATTGAAACATGCACTTGATGAAAGGCTGGGTGATAGAAATGGCATTTGAATATCAGAAGGTGATGCAGCAGGTCAATAAGAACATCAAGGATTCACTGTCGTTTGCACAGGAGATGAATTCCTACATCACTACCAGGGGAGATTATAAAGTCCTCCTAGATGAAGGAGTGCTTGATCCAACATGTATCACTGATCTCCAGTCGAACCTGAAATCTATCAATAAGTATCTGAGGATACAGTCCAGCGAGCTCGAATATCTGCAGGAGAAATGCCACAGATTGATCTGCTGCTATATCCTCAAGCTGGACGATGAAGAGATGGTCGATCTGATCACTTCACTGCAGTCGAAAGGATCTGAACTTGATCTGCATAGCCTGACAGATAAAGCACAAAATGAGGCATTCACTCCCGAAGAGTATGAGATCCTGCTGCAGAAGCTGTTCAGAATGGGGGCTTCATGAAGACATGGCTCGATGTGATCAGATATCCTGCATCACCTAAAGAACGCCTGCAGAAAATGATGGAGATGCTGAATGATATCAATTCAATGTATGACAACCTGTTCAGATTCGACAATGGGTACAGGGCAATGATCAATACTTTATTCACGAACATTGCAGTACCGAGCTGCGGCGGTTCATTTGTAAAAGAACCAGATGTGCCATATATAGCAAGTGACAAGGTTCTTACGAAGATGGAACAGGACCAACAGAACATAAGCTTTATTGTCGGGACGATGAGATACTTGAACAAGGATCTGACAGATGCAGAAAGAGCAGTGATAGCATCAAAATATTTCCACGCCGTTGACAGGAAACAGATAATGCAGAGATATGAGCTCACTAATAACTGGAACTACTATCATATATTGGAGGTCGCAGAGGAAAAACTGATCGAACTATGGGGCCTAGATGCATATGGGGACATGGATGAATCTAATGTAATCCTAAGCCAGGCGGTCAGAGATAAAAGAAGAGAGGATCGTACAGGCATCAAGGGCGGATATATGCAGGAGCATCCTGAATGGAAATGGCAGTTCTACAATAAAGAAGGAAAGAATGGTCTTTGACAATTCTGTTCTGTCGCACCCCAAAAAGGGGGTTGAAACCGGAAAACTTAACACATAGAATGTGTATAGTCGAAATTGACTAAAGAAGAAGCGGACGTTCACCCCCCAATATGAACGCCGCTTTTTCGTTATCAGATCATCTGGCTGGACAATCACAGATTTGATTGGCAGTCACTTATCTATAGAACTATAGATTTAATTGTGTGTATTATGAAAGGGAGCATTGAACATATGAATAAATTTAACAAAAAGAAGATGATCATCATATGTATGATGTCCGCATTGATCATAGCGGCATTGTTTTTGTTGATCCTGCTTCCAAAAGACAGTGGTATTTCGACTGCAGAACAACACGCAGCAGTTACCTCAAGTCCATCAAGCAGTCCATCCGCAGCGGCATCAGCAAGCCCTAGTGCATCTGCTACTGCCGCAGTAACAGCAGGAACAGATACAACAGCTGCCAATGCTGAAAGCAATACTGATAATGCAAGTGCTGCAGTATCAGAACAGGATGAGGTGGCACAGGAAGAACCAGCCGCAGAACAGCCTGTATATCAAGAGCAGTCATCAAATGCAGGAACAAGCACCCAGGAACAAGATACAGTTGCCGAAGTGTCTGCAGAGGCTCCGGCAGCAGAACCAACTGTTCCGGATCCAGCACCTGCTCCTGTCCCGACACCTGTGCCAACGCCAGAACCGACCCCTGTTCCACCAGCACCACAGCAGTCTGTATGTATGAGCCATGATCAAGTTCATGATGCTTATGTTACATGGCATATTGAACAGGTGAGAGCAGGTACGGATGATGATGGTGGCTATACTTTGGGTGATGGAGATTGGGATGGCTGCTGGTATCTGTATTCAAATGATGGAAGATTCAATGTAGGCGAAGATTAAATATTGGGTTGTGCCAAGCAGACTTCATTAGGAGCCTGCTTTTTTTATTGGAAAGAAGGAAAGTCATGATGATAGAAGAATGGATCGATAAATCTTGAAAGAT
>CALEMD010000045.1 GCA_937902945.1 uncultured Erysipelotrichaceae bacterium
GATGACTACAGGCGGCAAGGTATCTATTGTTACTGAAGACAAAGATCTAAAAACACAGGTTGAAGCATGGCCGTCAATGAAATTCATTGCGGCTAGGAACAATACGCTGATCGGCATTACAGCAGATGGACAGATGTATGGTGCCGGAGACAATACATACAATCAGTACGAGAACTCTGCAGAAGCTTCGGCTTCACCTTCACCAACACCAACAGCGACTGCCGGCACTAAATTGGCAACTCCGAATTCTCCATCCTTTGCGGTCAGTACAGCTAATCTGACGCTTACTTGGGATGCAGTAACAGGTGCTGATTACTATGAAGTTACAATGAATACAAATCCAAAGACTTCTGTGAAGTCAGCGAAGAACAGTGCAAGCATACCTGTCAGCAAGCTTGTCAGTGGGAATGCATATACAATAACAATTGCTGCATATCCTAAAGAAGGAGATACAAGTACTGTAAAGAGCGACGTCAGAACTGTTACTTACACGTATTCTGCCGCGGCAACCAAATTAGACAAACCGGTATTTACAGGTGCAGACACATCTGCTAGCAAGATTACCATCAAGTGGAATGCAGTCAGCAATGCCGATTACTATCAGGTAACTCTTGGCACACAGAGTCAAAAGGCAACAGGAACCAGCATATCCTTTGATACAGGCAATTATCAGAACGGAACGCAGTATACAGTAAGCATTACGGCATATTCTAATGATTCCAGCAAATATTCTGCAAGCGATGCTTCTTCTGATACATATACGTATAAATCAGTAACAACACAGCTTGCGAATGTTGGCAATGCATATATGTCAGCAGGCAGTTCCAGCGATACAGTTACGGTTTCCTGGGATGCGGTTGAAAATGCAGGTTCCTATGATGTTAAGATTGGCAATACAAGCAAATCTGTAACAGATGGATCATTATCCGTTATATTCGCCCGTGCAGATCTAGGCAGTACAGATGAAGTAGACATTGTAATTACGGCAAAGCCAAAGAATACAGATCTATACTCAGCAAGTACAACAACCATTCAGAATGTGAATGTACCGCCATTGCCAACTGCTGTACCAACAGCAACACCGGCACAGTAATAGAATACAGAGGACAACTATGGATAAGATCTGGTACTACAGAACAAAGAACGGTGAAAAATACGGACCATATACAGAAGATGAGCTGATCAGATTGATTCAGCAGCAGATACTGAGTCCGGATGATGGGATATGGATGGTGGATCTGGAGACCTGGATTCCGCTGATGCATTCTATTTACAGTTTCTATATGCCATCAGAACAGTAAAGGGATTGATTAAGAAAAAGCACTTTCATTTCAGTCATACAGAGTTTAAGAAAGTGCATTGCAAGTGTATTAGCTGAGAACCTCATCCATAGGGGTTCTTTTTATCGGCAAAGCGCAGCGGACTTATACCAAAATAGAAATCAGAATGATTGCAAGCATTCCCAATGAAAATGGTTTGATATAGAGTTTCATCAAAGCGACGAATTCTCTGATCATTGCACTGGGCCAATAGTAGAAAGCAACATGTGAACCGATGCCAGTGCATGGCAGGTATATTTTACTGCTGTAGAGGATTGCTCTGAAAACATGATAATTGGAAGTAACAAGAGCTGTCAGATGACGGCCTTTATAACTCATGATGATCTTGCGTGAATTGACAAGGTTGCTCATGGTTGTATCTGATTGGTCTTCTAAGATTATGTCATTCTCGGGAATGCCTTTTTCCAATAGATACTGTTTCATTGCCTCTGCTTCAGAAATCTTTTCGTCTTTTCCTTTTCCTCCTGAAACGATCAGTTTGCAGGCAGACATAGATTTTCTGTATATGGCAATGCCTTTATCACAGCGGTCAGACAGCAGCTTGGAAACTTTGTATCCATCAAGCAGACCGCAGCCATGGATAATTACAAAATCAAAATCAGTGCGACGAGGAATAATCATGATGATCAATGAGTAGAACATGAATGCAAGGAAGATGATAGAGATATAAATGACACTAAGTGAAAAGAATACAGATAGATTCAGATATATTGAATTATTCAGCTGAACTGCACCTAAGGAAAAGAATGGCATATTCACCAAGCAGTATCATTGCGCCAAAGAGCATACTTAAGATACTGGAAAGATGAAAGCCTTCTCGCTTGATCATGATGAATCCATTTATGATGAGGAGAACAGGCACAATCAGTACAAGAAACACAAAAAAAGCAGCTAATAGAGATCCAAACACATATGCAACGGGAGTATTCCAAGATGAAAACATCAAACTGATGCAGACTGCCATGAAAGCAAACATCAGATAGAATCCATTCCTGAAGCGCCTTCTGTCTATAGCTACCGAAACAATAAATAGGCCAACGAAGAAAGCGGCAAAGATAAGCAGAAAAATAGATTGATTGTTCATATAGTTCATTATACAGTAAAGAACAATTGGTAAAGGTTACTTTTCTGAAAGAATCAGGAATGATAAAATACCGGTGGAGGAAATTATTATGGGAAAGAAAAACAGAACTCCAGAGGAAAACGAGAAACACAAGAAGAAGATCGAAAGAATCCTATTCAGATTTGTAGATATAACCATGTGGGGATCGGTTATTATTATCGGTATTCTGATCTATTTTGCACCGTCGGAAGCAGATGCCCTTCGACCGTATATCCGTGTTAAATCCGACTATACGCTGATGTTTGTGCAGAGCATTCTAGGTATTATATGCTTGAATCTGCCTGGCAAGATTGAGAAGAAATGGGGCGTGAAGATTCCAAGCAACATGCTGATCCCTTTTGTTATATTCCTTTACTGTGCCATTTTCTTGGGTGAAGTACGGAGCTTCTATTACAATGTTCCGCATTGGGATAAGCTGCTGCATCTATTCAGCGCCGGTATGCTGGGAACGCTTGGCTTTTCTACTATATCTATTCTCAATCAAAGTGATAGAGTGCCTATTCATCTT
>CALEMD010000046.1 GCA_937902945.1 uncultured Erysipelotrichaceae bacterium
ATGAATTACGGACGTCCTCTGCCGCCACGCCCGCCGTTAGGACCGCCGCCTCTGCCCATGCGGCCTCCTGGACCTCCAGGTCCGCCATTTCCTCTGCTTTGACTCGGTCCGCCCATCATGCCTCCACCTCTATTCATTCCGCGATCAGGAGCTGGCGCACGGAATGGAGAATAGTAAAATACAGGAGGATGCGGGTTGATCCAGCGTCTTCTGCAAGGTACCGGAACAATAATTGGAAGAGGCTGTGAAGCGTATCTATCCGGCTCAAAATAACGTACGTTTCCAACCGGATCATATACTGCTATGCGCATACCGCAGTTCTGCAATGTTCGTGCTATTCTCTCTGCATCTGCTTTCTCAATATCATCAAAGATATAGCAGGGAACTGTCTCAACAATCTCTTCTGCATCAGATCTTGAAATTGACAGAAAACTCATCAGATCACTGATCGCAGAACTTTTTGAATTAACATAATCCGCTAGCATGACATCATATGCTTCTACTGAATCCGCAGGAACAGATTCAGCAGCTGTACTGCAATTTGCTTCAGAAGTCTGCACTGTACTGTTGGATATTTCCGCAGCCATTGCGGCCATTGCTTTCTCTTGAATCGGATATCCGCAGTGAGGACAGACAGATGCCTGATCACTTATTTCCTGATTGCATTCAGGACACTTTATCATAGCCATAATCTAGTATCTCCTTTGCACTAAAATAGCACTGCAATGTGAAAATAGGATGAATTCTTATAAGAATTCATCCTATTTTCACATTGCAGTGCTATTTTAGTGCAAAGGAGATACTAGATTATGGCTATGATAAAGT
Organism: uncultured Erysipelotrichaceae bacterium; assembly: GCA_937902945.1. Lineage (GTDB taxonomy): Bacteria > Bacillota_I > Bacilli_A > Erysipelotrichales > Erysipelotrichaceae > Bulleidia. The sequence continues at coordinate 826 of CALEMD010000046.1, forward strand.
GTCCTGAATGCAATCAGGAAATAAGTGATCAGGCATCTGTCTGTCCTCACTGCGGATATCCGATTCAAGAGAAAGCAATGGCCGCAATGGCTGCGGAAATATCCAACAGTACAGTGCAGACTTCTGAAGCAAATTGCAGTACAGCTGCTGAATCTGTTCCTGCGGATTCAGTAGAAGCATATGATGTCATGCTAGCGGATTATGTTAATTCAAAAAGTTCTGCGATCAGTGATCTGATGAGTTTTCTGTCAATTTCAAGATCTGATGCAGAAGAGATTGTTGAGACAGTTCCCTGCTATATCTTTGATGATATTGAGAAAGCAGATGCAGAGAGAATAGCACGAACATTGCAGAACTGCGGTATGCGCATAGCAGTATATGATCCGGTTGGAAACGTACGTTATTTTGAGCCGGATAGATACGCTTCACAGCCTCTTCCAATTATTGTTCCGGTACCTTGCAGAAGACGCTGGATCAACCCGCATCCTCCTGTATTTTACTATTCTCCATTCCGTGCGCCAGCTCCTGATCGCGGAATGAATAGAGGTGGAGGCATGATGGGCGGACCGAGTCAAAGCAGAGGAAATGGCGGACCTGGAGGTCCAGGAGGCCGCATGGGCAGAGGCGGCGGTCCTAACGGCGGGCGTGGCGGCAGAGGACGTCCGTAATTCAT
>CALEMD010000047.1 GCA_937902945.1 uncultured Erysipelotrichaceae bacterium
CAACAGCACTGGGTGCAGCCCATCTCGCCGGCCTGGCAGTTGGTTTCTGGAATGACCTGGATGATCTGAATGGAACTGACCAGATAGACAGAACTTATACTCCTGCCTGCTGTGCTGCAGATGCGGATACACTGTATGAAAAGTGGCAGATGGCAGTTGCAGCTGCAAGAATGTTCCCTGTTGATTAGGCAAAGACTTGACTAATCAGCTGAGAAAGGGTAAAACAGTATTAAATACAGAGATTAAGACAAGATTCTGATGGATGAGCCACAGAGAATTCCGGTATTTGCTGAAAGCGGAAGGACTGAGAGATCAGAGTTACTACTTATGAGTAGCGCCTCAATAGGCAGCCGCTATCCCGCGTTAAAGGAACAAAGAGTCCATATGAAACATATATGGGAATTAAGGTGGTACCGCGCAGAAGCGTCCTTATTATATGAGGATGCTTTTTTATTGGCATCCATAAAGGAGAAACCATGATTAATTTTACTGAAGATGAAAATCTAGCAACACTGAATCACAGCTGTGCGCATATGATGGCGCATGCAATCAAGCATATTTGGCCGCAGGCAATGTTCTGGGTAGGACCTGTTGTTGAAGAAGGGTTTTATTATGATGTTGATTTAGGAGATGCAACAGTCAGCGATGACGATCTTGCTAAAATCGAAAAGGAAATGAAGAAAATTGCCAAAGACGGAAAGCGCATAGTACGTCACGAAATCTCCAGAGATGAAGCTCTGAAGCAGTTTTCTGATGATCCCTATAAGATTGATCTGATTCAAAGAATGCCAGCCGATACAAATATCTCCATGTATACGCAGGGAGACTATACGGATCTCTGCCGCGGTCCTCATGTGGATAATGAAAAACTCTGCCGCTATTTCAAATTGATTAAGCATTCAGGTGCCTATTGGAAAGCTGATAAGAATAATAAGGTGCTGCAGAGAATCTACGGTGTATGCTTTCCAAGCCAGGAAGAGCTGGATAATTATCTAGCAGAACTTGAGGATGCAAAGGCTAGGGATCATCGCAAGCTTGGCAAAGAATTGGAACTGTTCATTTTCTCGGATATTGTTGGTGCAGGCTTGCCGATGTATCTGCCTAATGGCTTTACAATCCGCAGAGCACTTTCTGACTACATAATGGATAAGGAGCTGGAACAGGGATATGTACATGTAGCAACACCATCTGTTGCAAACACAAAACTATATAAAATATCCGGACACTGGGATCATTATAAAGATGATATGTTTCCAGCAATGCAGGATAGAAGAGATCCTGACAATGCTTATGTATTAAGACCTATGAACTGTCCTGAGCACATGGTAATGTTTAAGTCAAAACTGCATTCATACCGTGATCTTCCTGTCAGAATTGCCGAGGTAGCAAATGATTTCCGTTTTGAAGCTTCAGGTGCTTTAACGGGTATTGAAAGAGCAAGAGCTTTTACGCAGAATGATTCACATATTTTCTGCCGACCGGATCAAATCGGTGAAGAAATCAAAAATGTCACTAAGCTTATTCTTGATGTATATCATGACTTTGGATTTGAAAAGTATTCATTCCGTCTTTCTCTCAGAGATCCTAACAACAAGGAAAAGTACTTTGGACATGACGATCTTTGGGTAAAGAGCGAAAGTGAGCTCAGAGAAGTATTAAAGGAAATGAAAGTTCCATATTATGAAGCTGAAGGTGAAGCGGCGTTCTACGGTCCTAAGATCGATGTTCAGGTCAAATCTGCACTGGGACATGATGTTACGCTTTCAACAATTCAGCTTGATTATCAGCTGCCGGAAAGATTTGAACTGGAATATGTTGATAATGACGGCACAAAGAAGAGACCGGTTGTCATCCATCGTGCAATTCTTGGATCTCTAGACCGCTTTATTGCATTCCTTCTTGAAGAAACAAAGGGAATTCTTCCGCTTTGGCTGGCACCTAAACAGGCTGTTGTCATCCCGGTTGCTCCTGATGCACATACTGAGTATGCAAAAAAGATTGCTTCAGAACTGAAGGCAATGGGTATCAGAGCAAGTGTTGATGACAGAAATGAAAAACTGGGATATAGAATCAGAGAAGCTCAGACTAAGAAAATACCTGTTGAAATTGTAGTTGGAGATGGTGAAGCCGCAAACAGCAGCGTTACGATCAGAAGATATGGCTCAAAAGAGCAGAAACAGATGTCTGCTGAAGATTTCTACCGTGAAATCCGTGAAGAAATACGCTTAAGAAAATAAGCATTTTTTCGAAATGTCTGCTGAAAAACAACAAATATCCTGCCTTTGCAATAGGCAGGATATTTCATAAAGATTTGCCTGGAATATGCTTGAAATATAGGGTATTTAAAACCTAAAGAATGGTATAATTTAACTGTTTTATGGGGGTTATATTCAAAGTGCATGAAAGCGGTATCATGTACTGTATTTATCTGGATTCAGACTGATAATTAAAGGAGGAGCAGAAATGAAAAAGTTGAATTCCGCTGCATTGCAGAAAATCAGTAAAATTGTTGAGGAAAACAAGGACAGACCTGGACCTACAATTGTCATGCTTCATAAAGTTCAGGATGAACTCGGCTACATTCCGTTTGAAGCGATGGAAAAGATTGCTGAAGCTGCTAAAACCAGTGTCGCTGAAGTTTACGGTGTAGTTACATTCTATGCAGGATTTACAACAGAACCACGCGGCAAGCATGTTATCAATGTATGTCTTGGAACTGCCTGCTATGTAAAGGGATCGCAGGCACTGATTGACGATGTCCTAAAAATGACAGAATCACCAATTAACGGTACTAGCAAAGATGGACTGTTTTCACTTGATGCAACTAGATGCTTAGGTGCATGCGGCCTTGCACCTGTATGTGTTATTGACGGACAGGTTATTGGCAATGCAAATCAGAACACCAAACTTCATGATGAAATTGAAGAAATTATCAGAAACGAGCGCAATACGGAAAGAGCCTGAGTATGCTTGCTAAAGATATTGCTGAAATTGTTAATGCAAAACCGGTGGCAATATGGAACCATCATCTTCTTTCGAAGGACTATACTGCTGCTTTTGCAAGTGATCTGATGAGCGATGCTTTAGCAATGATTCAGGATTATCCGGAATCAACGGTTCTTATTACAGGACTTTGCAATGCACAAGTTCTGAGAACATGTGAAATGCTGGATATCGAAATGATCTTATTTGTACGCGGTAAAAAGCTGAATGATGAATCTCTTGAAATTGCTAAGGAAATGGGTTTTAACATTTTCTGCACTGATCTGACGATGTATGAGACCTGTGGAATTCTCTATCAGAAAGGTCTTAAGGGCATATCATGTCATTGAATAGAGTATTTGAAGTGGAAAAAGATGATTATGCCAATGCCGGCAGAGTAAGCAGTTCTATAAAGCAGACACTGAGCCAGATAGGTGTTAAGCCGGAAATTTTAAGAAGAATTGCAGTTGCATGCTATGAAGCTGAAATCAATATGATCATTCATGCATGGGGCGGAAAAATATTTCTGAATGTAAGTGATGATGGAGAGATTAAACTTTTGTTCAAAGATGATGGACCTGGCATTGCCGATCTTGATAAGGCAATGACACCCGGTTTCTCAACTGCTGATGAAAAAGCAAGAGCAATGGGATTCGGTGCTGGCATGGGACTTCCGAATATAAAGCGTGTTTCTGATGAGTTTCATATAGAATCATCTTCATCTGGAACTACATTGGATCTTCTGTTTAAGGAGAGCAAATGAGCAATAAGACGGTAGTGACATATACATTGAGCAGATGTGTAAAGTGCCTGAAATGCATTAAGGCATGTCCTTCGAGTGCGCTTTCTATGGAAAACAATCGCATTCATGTGGACAAGAACAGATGTCTTAACTGCGGACACTGCATCAGTGCATGTCATTCAAAAGGACTGCTTGCACAGGGAAGTACGCTGGATGATATAGCAAGTTATGATTATACCGTCTGCATGATACCGAGTGCGCTGATCAGTGACTGCGGCTCAATAACGGAGGCACAGGAGCTTTTCTATGCCATCAAAATGCTCGGCTTTGATGAAGTTGTCGATATAACTGATATTGAGGGACAGGTGATGAAAGAGGGGCAGCTTCTTGCGGAAGCAGGAAGCAAATCACAGATTGCATCTTTCTGTCCTGTAATCAATCTTCTGATAGAAAAAAATTATCCAATGCTTCTCGATCATATACTGCCGCTGAAGTATCCTAGTGAAATTGCTGCGGCACAGATAAGGAAGCGTACGGAAGGCAAGGGAAGAGTTGGAATATTCAACTGCTGCGAATGCGAAGCAAAGCTTGCTTTGGCTAAATATCCATATGGCAACAATCAGTATGAAACGGATCATGCACTTGCTATCGTAGATATTTTTCCGAAGATTAAGCAGAATATGCATACTGGAACCGTACCTGTAAGCTTTTGCAGAGAAGGGCTGCAGTCGATCAATCCTGCGGTAATGATGCAGAAAGAAGACTATCTCATTGCAGACGGCTTTGATAAGGTTCAGAGCATTCTAGATATGGAAGAGTTTGGACTGCTGGATAGTTTCCGTCTGCTGACACTGTTTCCATGTTTCAACGGATGCATTGGCGGACATCTGCTATGGGGCAACAGCTACTTAAATAGGAATAATATTCATGCTCTGACAAATGAGAATGCTAAGAATAGTTCTTCTGTTCCTTTTGAAAGCATGTACAGTTCAGAACTTGGCAGACCTGCTGATGATAAACGCAGTTTTCATGAAAAGATGTCATTCTTCAGTCAGGTAAATGAAAAGCTTGATGATCTTCCAGGATATGACTGCAGCGCTTGCGGCATGCAGACCTGCAGAATTATGGCAGAAGAGATTGTCAAAGGAAATAAGACACTGAACGACTGCAGGATACTTACGGCCTTGAAGGAGAGAAAAAATGAACGTGAATGAATTGATTGAAAAGACTGGATGGAAATGTCTGAATCATCCTGCTGATCTGTCAAAAAATGTAAATGGTGTTTTCTGCGGTGATCTGCTTAGCTGGGTTATGGGAAAAGGACAGCCTGAACAGGCTTGGATCACTGTCCAGGTGCATATCAATTCTGTTGCTGTAGCAGTTCTCAGAGAGTTCAGCTGTATTGTATTTGCTGATGAAGCTGCAGTGACAGAAGAAATCATCCGCAAGGCAGATGAAGAGAATCTTCCGCTTCTTGCTAGTTCTTTGCCAGTATATGAAACTGCTGAAAAACTAATGGAGCTTGGCCTGTAATGTTTTATGACCTGCACATTCACAGCTGTTTAAGCCCCTGTGCAGAAGATGAAATGACGCCGAATAATATCTGCAATATGGCTGTTTTAAAAGGTTTGGAGCTGATTGCTGTGACGGATCATAATTCCTGCATGCAGCAGCCTTCCATCTCAGAGGCGGCTGATAAAGCCGGATTGAAAGCATTGTTCGGAGCCGAGCTGCAGACATCAGAAGAGGTACATATTCTTGGTCTGTTTGCTAAACTGGAGGATTGCATGATGCTGCAGAAATGGATTGATACCGTTTTGCCAGTCATACCGAATGATACTGGATATTTTGGCAAAGAGGAAATCAGAAGCGGTGCTGATGATGAACTGATCGGCATAGAAAACAGACTTCTGCTTGTATCGCTGCAGGCATCATTGGAAGAAACAGTGGATAAGATTCATGAATGCAATGGCAGAGCAGTGCTTGCGCATGTGCTTGACAGGGAAAACTCAATCATCAATCAGCTTGGATTTATACCGCAGAATCTCAATATAGACGGCCTTGAAGTGAAAAACGATGAACAGAAGAAGGAAATACTTCAAATGCATCCTTGGATGAATGAGAAAGACGAAAACTGGTTTACCGATTCCGATGCCCATAGACTTATTGATATCAATGAGGCACAGCATTCTATAGAAATAAGCTTATATCAGGAGCTCTGGGGGAATGCTCTATGATGCAGGATCTGGCAATGCAGATCATGGAAATCATGCAGAACAGTATTCAGGCTAAGGCTTCAGAGATCTCTCTGCAGTTTACAGATAGCGCAAAAAACAACAGGATTTCATTCGAAATTACAGATAACGGAACGGGAATGAGTGAGGATACTGTAAAAAAAATCACAAACCCCTTTATTACAAGCCGAATGACACGTAAAATAGGCATGGGGCTGGCATTCTTGAAACAGACTGTCGATCAATGCGACGGCAGCTTGGAGATATGCAGCAAACCGATGAAGGGAACGGCAGTTAAAGCTGAGCTGCGAAGAGACTGCATAGATACTCCGCCGACAGGCGATCTTGGTGAACTGATGATGGAATGCATACAGGCAA
>CALEMD010000048.1 GCA_937902945.1 uncultured Erysipelotrichaceae bacterium
TCTTCTTCGGATATTATTCTGCAGGATGATATGCAGGAGGATGCAGAAGACAGAGCAGATGAGCAGGAAGAAATGCTTGAGCAGGAATCTGCAGAGGAAGATGAAACAGATGACATTCCCGATCCATATAAAGAGACGGGCAGAAGAACACGCGGAGCGAATGATTCTGTGGGCCTGTATCTTTCTGAGATCGGTGCTATCCCTCTTTTGAAACCGGAAGAAGAACTGGCTGTTGCAAAAAGAGTCAAAGAAGGAGACGAAGCCGCAAAGAATATTCTGATATCCAGCAATTTGAGACTGGTAGTATCCATTGCTAGAGACTATATGAATAGAGGGCTTGGTTTTCTTGATCTGATTCAGGAAGGCAACATGGGGCTGGTCAGAGCAGTAGAAAAGTTCGACTATGAAAGAGGTTTTCGTTTCAGCACATATGCAACATGGTGGATCAGACAGTCTATGGTCAGAGCTATTGCGGATCAGTCACGTGATATACGCATACCTGTGCATATGACGGAAATAATCAACCGAGTAAAAAGAACAAGCCGTCAGATGGTGCAGGAGCTTGGCCGCGATCCAAGTCCTGAAGAAATTGCTGAACGGATGAAGAATGGAATGACTGCCGAGAAAGTTATGGAAATACAGAAACTGTCTCAGGATACTGTTTCATTGGAATCACCGGCAGGTGATGATGAAAATGCAACACTGAGTGATTTTATTGAAGACAAGAAAGCAGTCAGTCCTGATCAGTATGCGACAAATGAATATCTTCATGAGACGGTGAACAGAATTCTAAAGCAGCTGCCGGAAAGAGATGAAATGATATTGCGCATGCGTTTTGGGTTGGATGATGGCCGCCCTAAGACACTGGAAGAAGTGGGGAAGAAATACAGCATCACCAGAGAAAGAATCCGGCAGATTGAATCAAAAGCTCTTCGCAAACTGAATAAAAGCTATGCAAATACCCAGGAATTGCAGGATCTTAAGAATCATTCTTAACAGAAAATCTTGGAAGATATTTTCGAAAAATGCAGTTCAGATTTCTGTTTGCCTAGATACAGGATTCCATCTAAAAGAATTGATGGAAACACACCTAAAAGAGTATTGAATTGGGATCGATGATTGCCGGTAAAAACTTCAGATATCGGAAGCGGCAATTCAAATATTGTTTGCGGTTCTCGTTTAACAGCAATGGCGATCTTTGGTATTGCGGCAATCATTGTTATAATGGCAAAAAAGAAACAGCAGGAATGAAATAATCATTTCAGTGAATACTTGATGTGAATTTCCTTTCAGCAGTTTTTAGTATGCTCGTTTGATGATACAAGACTATATTTTCCTGTTAAAATAGTAAACGGAAGTGAGGCAGTAAAGGAATGAGTGAAATGTTTAAACAGTACAGCAAAGGTACACTGGAAGTGATTTCGGGCTGTATGTTTGCTGGAAAGACTGAAGAACTGATACGCAGAATCAATGTTCTGCAGTTTGCTAAGCAGAAAGTAATGGTTTTCAAGCCGAGAATTGATAACCGCTACAGTGATACAAAAGTTGCCAGTCATGCTGGAAGCATGGTTGACAGCATTTTGATAGATAAAGCATCAGACATCATGAATTATGTCGATGAAACAGTCGATGTTGTCGCAATTGATGAGGTGCAGTTTCTTGATGCAGATGTAGTAGAAGTCTGCGATATTTTAGCTGACAGAGGCATAAGGGTCATTGTTGCTGGCTTGGATATGGATTTTAAGGGAGAACCGTTTGGAGTTATGCCT
>CALEMD010000049.1 GCA_937902945.1 uncultured Erysipelotrichaceae bacterium
AATCACTGGCTCTCTATATCCGGATCGAGTGGCTCAGTTTGTCCGGCGTATGCAGGTTATCCTCAAATTCAATTAATGAGGCTCTAGCTAGCTTTTCATCTGCCACACTGTCTAAATATATTTTTTCATAATCTGTAACTCTGAATAGATCGTCGATAAAAATTTGTGAGTGTTCTGAAATTGTATTCCAATTTCCGTAGAGGAAAGCAACTGCATACATTATTTTTTCTTTTGTCAGAGGTGTTCCCTTTTTTTGATGCTCGAATAGAATGCCAACAATATCGGATAAATCGTTCTTATAACGACGGCCTGATCGCAGTTTCATGGCAACTAAATACTCGGCAGACAGTGTTCGAACTCTTAGAACATTAGAAAATGTTCCGTAATAAACAGAGACTTCATCTAGCTTTTGTGAATAGGAAAGTGTATTTTTGAAATCAGAGTTTAACCAACCGTTTGGCAAACCGTATACATCACCAACATGATTAATGGCATCTTTCATAGATGAGGAAGCATATATCAAAGCATCCATATCTGTTGTCATTTCACGAAAATCATAATTAGCAAGTATTGCTGCGCCACCCACTAAAATTATTTCGGCAGGAACAGAAGTTCCATTAAGTCTTCTGAATTCCTTACCAAGAGCTTTCAAATATTGCCGCAGATTGTCTTTTGTAAAAATAATTTTTTGATCAGACGACATTTCGGACCTCGCTTTCTACGATGTTAAAACGCATGAATTCTGGAAGTGCTTCTTGCTTTGCTTGTTCCAATATCTGGGTATTGTTAGTGACGGCGGCTTCAGCACGGATGCTTGCCGGAAAAATAGTATCTTTCAAGCGACATTTGCGGTATGCGTCATATTTGCTGCACAGAGGAATCTTATTCTGATTGCTGATGTAATCAAGCATTGCTAGAAGATAAAGAGACTCTGCAAACCATTTGCGTTCATAGTATTTGGTGATATCATCGTCCTCAAGTGTTTGAATTATAAAATCAATATCGCCAAGTTCCTTGAGGGTATGGCAGACATGACTTTTGAACAATTCAAAACTGCTTCTCTCTGCAAGGTATGATTTCAGTAAAGATTCCATTGTGATATCCAATGTAGAAGCTAACTTATAAACTGTTTCTGCAGTACATTTTATAAGTTCTGCTTTTCCATTGCATATATCATTTACTGTGGTGTATGGAACACCGCTATTTTTTGATAGACTGTATTTTGTCATGTGTTTTTGTTCTAAAAGAGTATGTATCGTCATATAGCCACCTGCTTTACTACAATATAACGGTTAACCGTTATATTGTCAACGTGGACATGTGCTAAATTACAGTTCGTCAACATATTGTACAAAATACAAAGCCCAGTCTCTTACTTCAAACTAGTTAACTGACAATGACACTAATGTCTGCTTTCATATATTTCTTATAGAATAAATTGGAATTTCCACAACAATATTTTACTGGTTTTGAAATGTCTATCTGTTTTCAAGATATATAGCGGATAGAGTATTCTTTCTCATAAATGAATTGAAAGAAAACTTTTGATTTTCATTTCATACATTTTCCGTCTCTCTGACTGCAACAGTTTGAAATAATAAACACGTGAAAAGTGCACATTTTATCAATGGTTTTATACTTTCTGGCACAATTTAACATTTGTAAAATTCATTCACTAAAAATACAACAATAATAGTATAATGGATATTACCCACTGAATTTATTCACAACATAAGCAGTTAGCTGTTAGTGAAATCAGTGATGCAAAGTATATAAATACGGGGTTGAATCGATGGTCTATCTTGGATGTGCAGCATTTTTAGCTTTCTTCTGGGGGGATATCAATGATTGGAAACTGCATCAGAAATGGCTTTCATGGCTGTTTCCGGCTGGTGTGGTTCTTTTGGCTATCTCCGTTATCGCACAGTCATCTATATCAAAGGGCCTGATTCATGTTTTATGGATTCAGATTTTGGTTTTGGGATTTGGAGCGTTTAGTTTATGGATGCTGATCAAGTGCCTGTTCTTTTCGTTTCCTGCGAAAGATGCATATATTGAACCAGGAAAAACAAGAGCAGTATGCACGGATGGGCAGTATGGCATATGCCGTCATCCAGGTGTCTGGTGGCTGTTCTTCCTGATGCTGTCACTGAATATAGCGGCAGGGCTGCCTCTTTCATCGCTGATGATATATACAGTATTGAATCTGCTGCTGGTGTTATTTGAAGACAGAATTGTGTTTCCATCTGTTCTGTCTGGGTATGTGCAGTATTGCAGAAAAGTTCCAATGCTAGTACCGTGTTTCAATCATGCGGGAATGCATTCTGAACAGGAAATGGAGAAAAAATGAGATATAGTGAAAAAATAAAAACCTGTTCAAAAGCTAAAATCTGGAGTGAATACTGCGGTTTCTTAGACCTGGATATGGATTCATATATGTATATCCAGAATCGGCTGATGAAAGAACAGATCAGCAAGTGGAAACAATGCGGTCTTGGCAGGAAGCTGCTTCATGGCAGAGAACCGGATACCATAGATGAATTCCGTTCGATGATGCCTATGACGCAATATGCAGATTATGCCGATATACTGCTGAATAAGCAGGAAGATATGCTGCCGGATAAACCGATGATCTGGATACAGACAACTTGGGAAGGCGGTATACGTCCGATTAAACTGGCTCCTTATGGACGTGAGATGCTGGATGTATACAGACATAATATGCTGTCGGTTGCACTCTTGGCTTCAAGCCGAGGCAAGGGAGATTATTCTTTGCAGCCGGGGGATCGGGTACTGTATGGAGGAGCACCGCTTCCATATGCGACAGGATTGATACCATCTCTTTTGAATGAAGAAATGGAACTGACATGGCTGCCGGATGCCAATGATACTGGCAAGAGCTTTTCTGAGCGAATCAAAGATGGTTTTTCTATGGGAAAGAATGGCGGCATTGATTACTTCTTTGGCATAGGCAGTGTTGCTAACTATATAACAGATAATTTTTCTAAGCACAGCAGCAGCGGAAAGAAGCATAGCAGTGTTTCTGCAGATGTTGCTTTTCGCTATATGAAGGCAAAGTATAAAAGTTCAAAGAGTGGGGTTCCAATAAAACCGAAGGATGTATTCCATCTGAAGGGATTGATCAGTGCCGGGACAGATGCTGCATGCTATCGCAGCAAGCTGGCTGAAAACTGGGGCGTTGCTCCGATGGAAATAGCTGCGGGTACAGAGAGTACCTGCATTGGCAGTGAGACATATGAACATAGAGGCATGGTGTTCTTCCCAGATGCAGGTTTCTATGAATTCATATCTGAAAGTGAACTGCAGAGAGAACAGGAAGTTGCTGGATATGTACCGCGTACATGTCTGATGAATGAGATACAGGCAGGACAGAACTATGAGCTTGTTCTGAGTATATTCCATGGCGGGGCTTTCATGCGCTATCGCATTGGTGATATGTATCGCTGCGTGTCAGCCAATCCAAACGAACTGCCGCATATCTCGTTTCTTGATCGCACAAGTGACGTCATTGATATTGCTGGTTTTACAAGAATTACAGAGACTTCAGTAAAAGAAGCATTGAAGCTTTCAAAGATATCCATCGGCGACTGGCTGATGAAGAAAGAGTATAACAGTGAAGGGATTCCGTTCCTGCACATGTATATGGAAATGCCTGCGGATGCACCTCAGTCTGAAGCGCTATGCATAAGTGCACTGAATGAGCATCTGAGCGTGTACTTTAAATACTTTGACAGTGACTACAGTGATCTGAAGAAACTGCTTGGCATTGATCCATTGTGCATTACAGTACTGCGCCAGGGAACAATTGACACCTATGAGGAAACAGCCGGCAGGAAGATCAGAAGAATCAATCCAGATACATTGGATGTGACAGATATTGTAAGACTGCAGGATAAACTAAACCTGGTTCATGGGAGGTCAATGAAATGACGGCCTATGTTCCTTACCTTTATGTCAATCTGATTGCATTGTATGGATTCACATTCATGCTGATTGCTTTCTTGGCATCTAGAAAGACACCTGAAATATGGGCGTTTATCAGTATGCTGGTTGCCTGCATCCTATGGACCGGCGGTTCTATTCTGATGCGCCTGTCTGTGTATCCGGGAATCTCATTCTGGTATTATGTATCGATTGTCGCATTGTTTACACTTCCGTTTCTTGCTTATCAGTTTGTTTCTGTGTTTATCAAACGCAAAGGATATGTCTCCAAGATTGTCATCGGACTTGGCACACTGATCATTGATATTCTGACTGTAAGCGGACTGATTCTAGAAGCACCGCAGAAAAGCATTCTGCCGAATGGCGGCATCGTCTTTACTTACAGTATGGATTGGCCGATTGCAATCGTAGGTGTTCTAGCAGTTCTGTACATTCTCTTTGTGGCAAGAATACTTGCGCAGACTGTCAAGGAGAAGGGCAGAAATTATCCAGGCATCATGTATATTATTATCAGTGCAGTTGTTATGATCGTTGGAAATATGCTGCAGATACTGCCAGGGAATACTTTCCCATTTGATACCTTGGCAGGAATTATATTTGCGATTCTGCTGATGCTGGCACTGTGTCAGAAACACATGTTCCATCTGAGTCTATTGATATCAAGAAGTGTCATCATCATTCTCGGTCTGATATTCTGCGCGATTGGTTTCTCTTATTTTGTTCAGCCGACGCGGCTGATACTTGTCAATTACTTCGGTATGGAATCGGAAGCGGCAAACACAGTCGTTATCATTCTGTTTGCACTGCTGATAACTCTTCTGTACAGGGCATTGACGCTTATCGCAGATTTGCTGTTTGCTCATAAGAATCAGCAGAATAAGCTGGTTAAGCGATTCTCTAAAGATGTATCTAAAACACTGAAAACATCCGATATCATGGATGAGATGGTAGATACAATCAAATCAGCAGTGCCTGTAGACAACATCTATGTTCTTCTGCCTTCAGCGAAAGGATTTGAATCCTATTATGGATCGAGAAAACTTGCATCAAGACAGTTCTCTATTGCATTTGACAGTCCATTCATTAAGTATCTGAAGGATCGGGATTCACATTATCTTGTATCAGATTTTGAAGCGGATCCTTTGTACTGTTCTGTGTGGAAGGATGAAAAGGAATTATTCAGCAGTCTTTCTATTGCTTGCGTGTATGCAATCCGCAATGATACTGGTATTGGCGGAGTCTTATTGCTTTCAGATAAGCAGAAGAATAGAAAGTATACATATCTTGAATTGGATTATGTAAGTACAGTTGCTTCTATTGCGTCGATTGCTATAAACAATGCTGTACTGTATGAGAAGATGTATCGCGAAGCAAGAATTGATTCATTGACTGATACGTACAATTACCGCTTCTTTGCAGAACAGGTAGAAGTAGAATTCGAAAAGAATAAAAATGACTGCCTTGCACTTCTATATGTGGATATTGATGATTTCCGTCTATTCAACCAATTGTATGGAACTCTTGAAGGCGACCATGTCTTATGCACTGTTGCGAAGATTATGAAGCAGTGCATTGGCGACAGCGGTACCGTATACCGCTACAGCGGCAAGATATTTGCTGCTCTTCTTCCGCACTATGATGGACAGCGCACTGAAAAGCT
>CALEMD010000050.1 GCA_937902945.1 uncultured Erysipelotrichaceae bacterium
AGGAACTGACAGTTTCCTACTATTCAAATACAATCAGCTATACAGTTCATCATGCATTTCAGCAGCTTGATGGCAGCTATAAGACTGATGCATCAAAAGATGATATCAAGACTGGACAGACCGGTGATTATACTGAAGCACTTCCTCTTGTTGATATTCCCGAAGGATATTATGTAAGCGGCGTTGATGAGCAGATATTGATTACACCGCAGGTATTGGTGGGCATTGCTTCAGTAGAATTAACGATCCATTATGATCTTCTCGAATACAGCGTGATATTTGATACAAAAGGCGGAAATCCGATGAGTTCCGAATCCTTGCTTTATGGAGCACAGGAAAATATAGATGATGAAGCTCATGTGCCTGCTCGTACAGGATATGTTTTTGGAGGATGGTTCTCAGATCCTAAATGCACAGTTGGAAACGAAGTGACGAAGGTTGTCATGGGCAGTTCAGATATAAAAATATATGCGAAATGGAATGCTGTTTCAGCAGTCAACTATACGGTTATGTATTGGAAAGAGCCTGTTGAAGCAGGAAAGGGCACGGAAGATTATCTGTTTGTCGGTTCACAGATTCAAACAGAACTTGCCGGAACAGTGATTGATCAGACGTACGCAGCGGATAAAGGCTTGGATGCTTACGCATCTGTGCTCGACAATGATATGTCCCATTTCACTTATGACCCATCTAAAACAGAAACGGTAACAGTCAGCGGAACGGGCAGTACTATTGTCAATCTGTATTACACCAGAAACAGTTATAAGATTTCTTTCTACATGGATAAAGCAACGGCTTCAATGAACTGGAATGGGCAGACATATTCGGATACAGATGTTTATTCAATTCAAGTGCGCTATCAGGATAATCTGGTTGGTCTGTGGCCTTCTGCATCCGAGAATGTTTCTTCCGGTGACACAACGATTGCATCAGGATGGACCGGAAAGAACTTCGATTCTGCTTATATTTCAGTTTCCAATCGAATCACACTTGTTGCGGAACTTCTTAAGAGTGCCGATCCTTCAGTGGAAACAACGTATACTATACGTTGGGAGATAGGTGCAAGCAAATACTATCTCTATTATCTATTTAATGATATTGATGATACTGCCGGATGCGAAGTGAATACACAATATGATTCTTCAACCGGCTGCTATAATGGCAAACATTATTCAGAAACTCCATATTCACAGTATGCAACTGTAAACAGCGGCAACTGGGCAGCGAAAGTGCTCGAAGGCGTGACTAATGTCTATACATCATCACGAGGGCAATATGAAACAGACGCAGATGATCCGACTTTGCAGCATGTATACTTTCTGTATGACCGCAATACATACAGCATACAATTCTATAATGTTGATACGATGATGACAGATCAGGTGCTGGCAGTATATGGTGAGACCATTTCTCAAGCCCTGACAAAAAACGGCGGACTGCCAGTCATGTCCATGGCGAATCTGCCGGCAAGCTACAGTGCGTATGCAGGTGCATATTCACTCGATGGCTGGTATGCCAACAGTGCCTGCACTACGACTGTTAAAAGCATTTACTCCAACGCGGTAAAAAACAGCATGATTTTCTATTAAAATCCTCATTTGCAGACGGGGGTTAACTGAACCATGCTTTGATGGTG
>CALEMD010000051.1 GCA_937902945.1 uncultured Erysipelotrichaceae bacterium
GCTGGTGCTGGACCAGGCACATATCACCAACGTAGCTGCAGCACCACAATGGCGCAGGCACGGATATGCGCGCCGCCTGATGTGCTATGGACAACAACAGGCGCAGGAGCTGGGGGCACAGTCTATGACGCTGGAAGTGCGGCAAAGCAATGCAGCAGCGTTGTCCTTGTATCAATCTCTGGGGTTTGAAATAGCGGGCAGAAGAAAAGGATATTATCAGGACAACCATGAAGATGCCTATCTGATGGTTAAGCCTTTAGGAGGAATGAAGAATGACGAAGATATTAGCAATTGAAACAAGCTGTGATGAAACAGCCTGTGCAGTTGTCGAAGATGGATGCAGTATTCTGTCCAATATTGTTTCAAGTCAGATCAATGTGCATTCACTGTATGGCGGCGTAGTACCGGAAGTTGCAAGCCGCATACACGTTGAAAACATTTCGGCAGTAGTGCAGGAGGCACTGAAGCAGGCAAAGGTTTCAATGGATGACATTGATGCGGTTGCTTTTACAGAGGGCCCTGGACTGATCGGTTCATTGCATGTCGGTGTGCAGGCAGCAAAGACAGTTGCCTGGGCATTCGGCAAACCTCTGATTCCACTGCATCATATTACCGGACATATCTATGCGAATCGCTATGTATCCAAACTGAAATTCCCATTGATGGCATTGGTGGTGTCAGGCGGTCATACAGAACTTGTCTGGATGGCAAATGACTGGGATTTCAAAGTCATCGGCACTACGCGTGATGATGCAATCGGCGAGGCTTATGACAAAGTTGCAAGAGTTCTTGATTTGGGATATCCCGGCGGACCGGCCATTGATAAGCTGGCAAAGCAGGGACATCCTCACTATACACTGCCAACACCAAAAACATCTTCACCATACGATTTTTCTTTCTCCGGTCTGAAGACAGCTGTTCTGCAGCTTGCGGCACGGGAAAAGAAGAACGGCAGAGAAGTATCTCCAGAGGATCTTGCATACTGTTTCCAGGAAACAGCTTTGCAGAGCATGGTTTCTAAGACCATTGCAGCAGTAGAAAACCATCATCCGGCTATGGTTGTATTAGCAGGCGGGGTTGCGGCCAATTCCAGACTGCGCGAACTGATGAGTGAAAAGATGAATGCTTTTCAAGATATTGATTTGATTATTCCGCCGCTGAAATGCTGCACTGACAATGCGGCTATGATAGGCGCTGCAGGATACATAGCTTATCAGCATCATCAGTTTGGTGATCTCAGTGTTTCGGCTGACCCAGGTCTTACAATGCCGGGAGAAGAATAAATTACACTTTTTTTCACAAAGTGAATCTGCGTGTTAAAATGTAGTACATGGGGTGATCATATGACAGACATTCGCAAAGTACCAAAGGCAACACTGCATCGGTATCCTGTTTATCTGAAAGCACTTCGCAAGCTCAAGGCGGAAGGCGCGACCCGGGTTATGTCACGGGAACTTGCTGATTATGTGTCGATTGAATCGACCACAATCCGCAGGGATTTTTCGTTTCTTGGAAGTCTTGGAAAACAGGGATATGGATATAATATTGATGATCTGATCCGCATCTTCTCTGATGAGTTGGGAATGAACTTTGATGAAAAGATCATTCTTGTCGGTGTTGGAAACCTTGGCAAAGCACTGTTGAACTACAATCACTGGAATCATGTGGTTGGTGAGATTGTATGCGCATTTGATCTTGACCCGGCTTCTGTTAAAGGAGCTGGCGTTCCAGTATATGATATCAAGGATATCAGGCAGAAGATGCCAAAGAACTGCCGCATCGCAATTCTTTGCATCACCGGTGACGCACAGGAGACTGTCAATCTGCTGGTAGAAAATGGAATCCGCGGCATTGTCAGTTTCTCAGCAGAGCATTTCAAAGTCAATGAAGGCGTTTATGTGAAGCAGGTGGATGTTGTGAGCAGCATTCAGGAACTTGTCTTTGAAACAAATGCCATGCAGAAATAGAACCTGAAAAGGATAGAATGGGGAGAAAGTATGTTCAGTGATGTAACAGTCCGTGAGCTCTATGAGTGCACAAACGAAGGTACAGATATGGAAAAGGACCAGATGGAGTATGTCCGTCTGGAAGGCTGGGTCAGAACCAATCGTGCCAGCAAGGATGTAGGCTTTATTGAGTTCAATGACGGCACGTATTTCCGCAATGCGCAGCTTGTCTATGCAAGCACTCTTGCGGATTATGACAAGATCAGCAAATATCTGACTGGCAGTGCAATTATGGTGACTGGCCGGTATGTTGCAACACCGGAGGGACGTCAGCCTTTTGAAATACAGGTGACACAGATTGTTCTTGAAGGAGCATGCGACAGCAGCTATCCTCTGCAGAAGAAGAGGCATTCTTTTGAGTATCTGCGTGAGATTGGACATCTGCGTCCGCGCACCAATACATTTTCAGCTGTGTTCAGAGTGCGTTCTGTTCTTTCCATGGCAATCCATGAGTTCTTTCAGAGCCAGGGATTTGTCTATGTTCATACGCCGATTATTACCGGCAATGATGCGGAGGGTGCAGGCGAAACATTTACTGTTACTACCCGCGGCGATGCGAACTATGACAAGGATTTCTTTGGCAAGCATGCCTCGCTGACTGTTTCCGGCCAGCTGCAGGCGGAAGCATATGCACTTGCATTCCGTGATGTTTATACATTCGGACCGACTTTCAGAGCAGAGAATTCCAATACGACTACACATGCGGCAGAATTCTGGATGATTGAACCGGAGATTGCATTTGCAGATCTTGATGATGACATGCTGCTGATTGAAGATATGGTTAAGTTCTGCATCAACTATGTCATGGAAAACTGTCCTGAGGAAATGAACTTCTTCAATTCGATGATTGATAAGACTCTGATTGACAGACTGAATCATGTCAAGAACAGTGAGTTCAGACAGATGAAGTATACAGAGGCAATTGAAATACTGAAAAAAGCAGATTTTGATTTTGAAAATAAGAATATTGAATGGGGCATGGATCTGAATACGGAACATGAAAAGTATCTCTGCGACCAGGTGGTTAAGGGACCTCTGTTCCTGACCGATTACCCGAAAGATATTAAAGCGTTCTATATGCGCATGAATGATGATCAGAAAACAGTAGCAGCAGCGGATCTTCTTGTGCCGTCTGTTGGTGAACTTGTGGGTGCAAGCCAGCGTGAAGAGCGTCTTGATGTACTTGAACAGCGCATGGATGAACTGCATATGAACAAGGATGGATACCAGTGGTATCTTGATCTGCGCAGATACGGCGGCTGTCAGCATGCCGGTTTCGGTTTGGGCTTTGAACGCTTTATGATGTACATTACTGGAATGCAGAATATCCGCGATGTGATTCCGTTTGCAAGAACACCGCGCAACCTGCAGTTCTTATTGAAAGGAAAAGGGAAGATGGAATATATTCTGAAGAACAATCCTGATGGCAGTGTCATTACTGTCCGCGATGTGCAGAATGTCCTTCTGGAAATGCTGAAGGATATAGATGCAATCTGCAGAAAGAACCAGATTCCCTATTTTTTAAATGGCGGATCAGCCTTAGGTGCAGTTCGTCATAAAGGATTCATACCATGGGATGATGATGCCGATATTTCCATGATGCGAAGTGATTTTGAACGCTTTATTCAGGTGCTGAAAAGTGATCTGCCAGATAAGTATACCTATCAGTGCTTTGACAGAGATCATCGCTACAATGTGCTGATTCCAGGCATGAAGATACGTAAAAAAGGCACTTATCTGAAAGAAGTCAACACACTTCTTGACAATCACTGTACAGGATATGACGGCTGTGATGGCATCTTTGTGGATGTTTTTGTATATGACTACTGCAGCAGGGATCCAAAGAAGGATCTGCCGCTGCGGATTGCCAATCAGATGCTGATGGTTCCGGAAATCATCAGTGATAATGTATTCCATCATAATGCTGTCGGCATCAAGAAACAGATTATGAAGAATGCCCGTACGTATGGGCAGAAGAACGAGGGCTCAGATTATATCGGATTTGATCTGACGTGGGTTTGGAAGACACCTCTGCATCCGTTTGTATTCAGAAAAGACGATATCTATCCGGTACAGTATGTACCATTTGAGGATACAGAACTGCCGATTGCGGCACATCCGCATGAGTATCTATGCACGGCAATTGCACCGAATTATATGACCCCTCCTCCAGAAGAGAAAAGGGCGGCAAAACATATCGTAGATATCCGTCTTTAGGAAGGAATGATATGCTTTATCAAGTCAGTAAAGGCTGTAAGTACTTCGGTGCTGATACAGTATTCGAAGATGTACAGTTTGGAATAAAAGGAAATGAAAAAATAGCAATTGTCGGCCGCAATGGATGCGGCAAGACAACATTTTTAAAGTGCATGTGCAATGAAATGCCTTTTGATAAAGGCACTGTTTCATTAGCCTCAGGGACACAGATTGGCTATCTTGCACAGAAAGCTCTTGCCCATGATGACTGGACTATCCGTCAGGAACTGATGCAGGTTTTTGAACCTGTCTTTTTATTGCAGGGCAGAATGCATGAACTTGAAGAGAAGATGAAAACAGATGCTGATGAGAAGACACTCAATCAGTATGCAGTGCTGCAGGATCAGTTTGAAGAAATGAATGGCTATAACTGGCAGTCGGAAATGGAGACGGTATTTACCCGCTTTGGATTTTCTAAAAATGAAATTGACCGCCCGATCAGAGAATTCTCCGGCGGTCAGAAGACCAGGATTGCTTTTGTCAGACTGCTTCTTTCGAAGCCGGATATACTGCTTCTTGATGAACCTACGAATCACCTTGATCTAGAGACAATTGAATGGCTTGAAGGCTATTTGAAATCATATCCAAAGGCTGTTGTGCTGGTATCTCATGACCGTATGTTTCTTGATCATATCGTGCAGGTTGTCTATGAAATGGAATATGGCACCATGACTCGGTATGCGGGAAATTATACTTCTTTTACAGAACAGAAAAAGAATAATCTGGAACGGCAGCAGCAGGCCTACAATCGCCAGCAGAAAGATATTGAACGATTGGAAACTCTGATTGAGAAGTTCCGATATAAGAAGAACAAGGCGGCTTTCGCCCAGTCTAAGATCAAGTATCTAGATCGCATGGTTAGGGTAGAAGAAGCAAAGAAAAGTGATGATAAGACCTTCAGTGCAGTATTCACGCCTCGAGTAAAAGGTGGGGAACAGGTCATTGAAGTACAGAACCTAACCATAGGCTATGAACCGGATGAACCATTATGCACTGCTTCGTTTAAGATGCGAAGAGGAGACAGGGTTGCAATCATCGGACCTAACGGGACAGGCAAATCAACACTGGTAAAAACACTGATGCATCTATTAGAACCGCTAAGCGGAAGCTTTCTGCTTGGCCATCAGATTGAAACAGGATATTTTGATCAGCAGCTGGCACAGTTTTCCAGCGGCAAGACAGTTCTTGATGAACTGTGGGATGCATATCCGGATTTAGACAGAACCGCAGTGCGCTCGGTACTTGGACGCTTTCTGTTTTCTGCAGACGATGTATTTAAGAATGTTGATGTTCTGTCCGGCGGAGAAAAGGTACGCCTGTCACTGGCAAAGCTGCTTCTGCAGCACTCCAATTTTCTGATCCTCGATGAGCCTACAAACCATCTGGATATTCCGGGAAAGGAAGCTCTTGAAGAATCACTGAAGGGATTCACAGGAACCATTCTGTTTGTTTCTCATGACCGCTACTTCATCAGTCAGATTGCGACTTCTTTGCTATTGATGGAGGGAGACACAATCCGCTATGTGCCGCAGAGCTATAATGACTACACTGCTGAAAATCCGGTGGATTCTTCAGCAGCAGTAAAGAAAGAAACTGAAAAGCCGCAGAAGAAGGAAACTGAAAAACCAGCGATGAATGAAGCCGCAAGAAAGCGTGAAATAGCAAAGCTGGAAAAGCAGATTACTGAAAAGGAACAGGAACTTGAAGATAAGCGTCAGCTTCGCTTTGAGCCTGAATACTATCAGGATTATCAGAAGATGCAGACGCTGGATGACGAAATAGACAATGTGCATAATGAGCTGGCCCATCTATATAAAAGCTGGGAAGAGCTGAATGAAGAATAAGCAGAGAACTGTCATGCGGATTATTCTGAACTATTAGAAATGCAGAAGACCATAAACTGGTTTTCTGCATTTCATGATTGAAAAAGTGCTGCTTTGAAAAGATAATATAGAAAAAGCGGGAAATGCCATGATAGTCGGATGTGTCAAAGAACTGAAGAACAATGAATACCGTGTAGGACTGACACCGGATAATGTCAGAAGCTATGCGGCTCACGGACATACGGTCCTGATTGAACCGTGTGCTGGAATTGGATCTGGATACAGTGATCAGGAGTACCTTGATGCCGGTGCTGAACTGAAAGACGCTAAGGAAATCTGGGCATCTGTACAGATGATGGTCAAAGTAAAGGAACCGATGCCAAGTGAATATCCGCTGTTTCATGAAGGACTGATCATCTATACGTATTTCCATCTGGCAGCAGCCCAAGAGCTTCTCGATGTGCTGCTGAAAGCAAAGGTATCTGCTGTAGCTTATGAAACACTAGTGGAGAAGGATGGCAGTCTGCCTCTTCTGTCACCTATGAGCCAGGTAGCAGGACGTCTCAGCATTCAGGAAGGTGCGAAATATCTGGAGAAACGATTCGGCGGTGAAGGAATACTGCTTGCCGGAGTGCCAGGGACGCCGAAAGCCAATGTGGTTATACTAGGCGGCGGCAATGTCGGCACAAATGCCTGCAAGATGGCTGTAGGAATGGGAGCCAATGTTACAATTCTTGATATCAGCCTGAAGCGCTTAGAATACCTAGACAGTCTGTTTGGATCTGGAATTCAGACTCTTGTATCAAGTGAATCCAACATTGAAAGAGTGATCAGAGCTGCTGATCTTGTAATCGGATGTGTACTGATACCGGGCAAATCTGCACCGAAGATCTTTAAGAAGAAGTATCTGAAAGAGATGAAGAATGGTGCGGTATTTGTGGATGTGGCAGTTGACCAGGGCGGATGCGGTGAATCTACAAGAGAGACTACCCATGACGATCCGATCTTTGTAGAAGAAGGAGTTGTGCATTACTGTGTAGGCAATATGCCTGGGGCTGTGCCGCGCACTTCAACCATTGCCTTGACAAACGCAACTGAAAAATATGGAATTGAGATTGCGGATGCAGGACTTGAAGAAATATGCAGAAAAGATGCAGTCATATGTTCCGCAGTGAATACGTATCAAGGCAAAGTAACATGTCAGAACCTAGCTGACAGCTATGTTTGCTATGACTATGCAGATATTCATCATCTGATCTGAGCAATCCTACGCGCAAAGCCTAGAAACACTGTCAATCTTGAAAATATCCGCTATAATAAAGATGCAAAAAAGAGAAGGAGACTATTATACATGTCGAATTGTATC
>CALEMD010000052.1 GCA_937902945.1 uncultured Erysipelotrichaceae bacterium
ACGACGCTCTTCTGATCTGTCATAGATATTCCTCCATTCCATTCCATGGTGCTGTATGCGGTGGCAGGGATGTGAGATGCACATTCTCACCGGTAATAGGATGTGGGAAATCAAGCTGAACTGCCCAGAGGGCAATCTGTCCCTTGCCAGTGGCCTGCGGGTTATAGCGCTGGTCATTCACTAAAGGAAGATGCCGTGAAGCAAATTGGACTCGGATCTGATGAGAGCGTCCTGTTTCAAGTTCTATTCTGACAAGTGCTCTATGTTTCTCTGAATGCATTACGTGATAATGCAGACAGCTGTATTTGCCATGGGCCTTGTCTGTAACTGTTACAGTGTTGGTGCGGGTATCCTTGATGAGATAGTCAATCAAAGTGCCATCTGTTTCCGGAGGTATTCCATCGAGTACTGCTGCATAGATCTTGCTGAATTTATCTGTGCGGATGGATTCAGACAGACGTCCGGCAGCTTTTGAAGTTTTAGCGAAAACCATGGCGCCGCCTACAGGTCTGTCAAGTCTGTGAACAAGTCCTAAATACACATTGCCAGGCTTGCTGTACTTTTCCTTCAGATACTGCCTGCATGCAGTCAAGAGATCCAAATCTTTGCTTGAATCTTCCTGCACAGGCATATTGACTGGCTTTTCCACGCAGAGAAGATGATTGTCTTCGTAAAGAACTTTAATCATTTCTCTGCCATCTTCCATAGATGCCGCATGGTAAAAGAAGGTCTCTGTTCTGCAGCGGTATTGCGACTTCTCCAGCTGTTACGTTTCCATTCGTATGGGACGGCAGTATCATTGTCTGCATCAGATTCTGCAGAACAATAGAAGAGAAACCGGCTGTATAGGAATTGATCAGAAAGAACAGACCGTTTTCATCAAAGATATCAAGACATGCTTCTATGAGCCCGGTGATTTCCTTCTCAAACTTCCACATCTCTCCGTCCGGTCCTCGGCCATAGGAAGGCGGGTCCATAAGAATTCCCTGGTATGTATGCCCGCGGCGCTTTTCACGCTGCACAAATTTCAGAACGTCATCAACGATATAGCGGATGGATTTCGACTGCAGACCGGAAAGATCACGGTTCTCCTGTGCCCATTTGACGATGCCTTTAGAGGCATCTACATGGACCACTTCAGCAGCACCTGCGGCTGAACATGCCACAGTGGCAGCGCCTGTATAGGCAAATAGGTTCAGAATATGCAGATCCTCATCGGCGTGGGATCTGATCAGATCACTCATCCAGTCCCAATTTACAGCCTGTTCTGGGAATAATCCTGTATGCTTGAAGCCGGTTGGAGATACTTTGAAAGCAAGATTCCCATAATGCACAGTCCATGATTCCGGCAGTTTCTTTTGATACTCCCAGGATCCTCCGCCCTTAGAAGAGCGATGATATACAGCATCCGCTGCATTCCATTCTTTCTGATTTCTCTCTATTGGCCATATGGCTGTTGGGTCAGGCCTGCGCAGAATAACGCTATCCCATCTTTCCAGCTTCTCGCCATTGCCTGCATCCAGACAGGCATAATCTTTCCACTTATCTGCAATCTGTTTCATATTTTCTATTCCTTTGTTTTCCATTATAACATGCAAAGGAAAGGATGAATCACTGTCACTTTTCGGGTATAATACTTCCGGAGGTACGCTATGAAACTCTGTCATTCAGAAGATCAGAACAGACTGATGTCTTATTTGAATAGAAATGCTGCAATGAATCTCTTTTTTATTGGAGATATAGAAAACTTTGGCTTTGATAATGATTTTCAGAAAGTATACATGGATGAAGACGAAGAAGGCATTCATGCAGTTTATCTAGTATACAGAAAGAATCTCTGCATGATGAGCTATGAACAGAAGGCAGATCAGGCCTTTGCGGATTCTCTTGTCGAGAAGTATAAGATTAAATGCATCAATGCCGAAGAATCACTGATGCAGAAATACAGCTTTCCATTATATACCGATGCAGATGACTGCTTCTTTGCAAAGATGGAAAAAGAAAATATGATGTGTGACACATCAATGGTTCAAAGGCTGGATGAGAATGATGCTGAAGAGATTGCGGAACTTGAAGATATGGTTTTTCATTCAAGGCCGACAGTTGAGGAAATACGGACGAATTTTGCTTTGCATGCGGCTCGCTCCTATGGTGTGAAAGCGGATGGAAAACTGGTGTCAGTGGCATCGAGCACTGCAGAGTGCTCTTCCTTAGCAATGATTGTTGGGGTATGCACCGATGCCGAATACCGCGACAGGCATTATGCTTCCGCATGCATTACAAAGCTTGCCAATGAACTGATTCATGAAGGAAAGACGCTCTGTCTTTTCTACAATAAACCGAATGCCGCAAGGATTTATAAGGCACTGGGATTTGTAGATATCGGAAGATGGAGCATGAGAAAGAAAGAACAATGATAGATGTAACAGGATTGAATAATAATCAGAAGGATGCTGTCCTTGCGGATGACAGGTATCTGCGGATCATTGCCGGGGCAGGATCTGGAAAGACCCGTGTTTTAACGATGCGCGTGGCACATCTTGTACTGGATGAGGGAATACCGGCAAGACAGATACTGGCAATTACATTTACAAACAAGGCCGCAAATGAAATGAAAGAGAGAATCAGAAAGATGATGGACAGTGAAACATCTGTGCCATGGATCAGTACGATTCACTCTCTCTGCGTGCGCATTCTGCGTGAAGATATACAATGCATGGGCTGGCCGCGCAATTTCACAGTCATGGATGCAGAAGATCAGAAGACAGTGCTTCGTGAAGCCTATAAGATATTCAATGTGGATGGCAATACGATTACCATGAATTCGATTCTTGATTACATAGCCAATAATAAATCGGCGGATATCACTGTTGAAAGAGCCTATGAAATAGCCGGCACTTTCTCTGGTGAAAAGATCAAAGCGAAATTCTATGAGTATTATGTAAACAGACAGAAGGCACTGTATGCGCTTGACTTTGATGATCTGATTCTAGTGACAGTCAAGATGTTCAAGACATATCGGGAAGTGCTGAATAAATGGAATGGAAGATTCCATTATATTCATGTAGATGAGTTCCAGGATATTGATAAGGTACAGTACAAACTGATCACGCTTTTAGCTGGCAATGAGAATTCTCTGTATGTAGTGGGAGACCCAGACCAGACAATCTATACATGGCGCGGAGCAGATGTGAACATCATCATGAACTACGAAAAGGACTTCAAGCCATGCCGGACAATCGTACTGAATGAGAACTACCGTTCGACAGACTGCATTCTGAATGGTGCAAACAGCGTTATCAAGAACAACCAGCATAGAGTAGAGAAGGATCTGTTTACAAGCCGTCAGTCAAAGGAAAAGATTACGCATTATTCCAGTGCCGGTGATGAATATGAAGCAGCATGGATTGCCGCAAAGATCAAAGAACTGCATCAGAATGGAAAGGCATACAAAGATATGGCGATTCTGTATCGATCCAACTATCTCTCCCGTTCTATAGAGAAGGGACTGCTGGATGAGAGAATTCCTTATGTCATATACGGAGGAGTGCGCTTCTTTGAAAGACAGGAAGTCAAAGATGCACTTTGCTATCTCAGAATGATATCCATTGCGGATGATCTTGCCTTTCAGCGTGTCATCAACAGACCGAAGCGCGGAGTCGGCAATAAAACCATGGATACTATCTCCGCTAGAGCAAGAGAAACAGGACAGTCTATGTATGAAGTCATTCGTTCTGAGAAACTGTTCTCAGGCAGGATGCAGCAGACCATGGACAGTTTTGTGGCATTGATCGAACGCTATAAGAAGATAGCGGCCGAAGGCAATACGGAAATCTATCGTATGTTTGAGCATATCATGGAAGAATCCGGTTATAAGGGAATGCTTACCGAGAACAAAGAACTCGAGCGCATTGAGAACATCAAGGAATTGACAGATGATATCAAAGAATTCAGTGAGAACTATCCAGAAAGCACATTGGATGAGTATCTGCAGCTAGTATCTCTGTATGGCGACAGAGATGAAACCATGAACAGTGATTATGTACAGCTGATGACTGTCCATGCGGCTAAGGGACTTGAATTCGATACAGTGTTCATCAGCGATATGAGCGATGGCATATTTCCGAATGAAAGAGCAATGGCAGACGGCCATAAGGGCATAGAAGAGGAAAGACGTCTTGCCTATGTGGCGTTCACGAGAGCTAAGAATAAGCTGTTTATTACAGATGCTGGAGGATTCAGCTACATCCTGCAGAGAGTCCGTACTGTATCACGTTTCGTCAATGAGATCGATCCGGATTTCATTGAACATATCGGAGCTGTCGAAAGAACTGCAAAAAGAGACTTCGGCAGTGCTTCTTTCTCTGCCGGTTCTTCCCGCAGCAATATTCAATTTGATCTGAATGAGAAGCCGATCAGCGATCAGCTGATGGGTACAGCAGCGCAGCGCTTCACAAAGGGCGAACAGGTCATCCATTCTAAATTCGGAGAAGGAATTGTTCTATCCTGCAAGGCAGGCATAGCAGAAATTGCCTTCCCATATCCTTACGGAGTAAAGAAGATCG
Organism: uncultured Erysipelotrichaceae bacterium; assembly: GCA_937902945.1. Taxonomy (GTDB): domain Bacteria; phylum Bacillota_I; class Bacilli_A; order Erysipelotrichales; family Erysipelotrichaceae; genus Bulleidia. The sequence continues at coordinate 4,566 of CALEMD010000052.1, forward strand.
CGGCAGGACATCCGACGCTGAAGAAGAAATCAGAGATGAAGAACTGATTCTATCTTGTGCAAAACAAGATATTCATCACAGGATATACCAAATCCGTGCAGAATAGCATATAAATATACGTCGAATCCGTGCTGAATGATATAGATAATTACACCGAAACCGTGCATACTATGCTAAAATGAAGGCATAGCAAGCAAAGAAGAGGTGCAAATATGCTGAAAAGGAAGATCTACGACAAGCTGGTTGACTGGAAACACCAAAGCAATGGTACAACTGCATTGCTTATTGATGGTGCCCGCCGTGTTGGAAAAAGCTTCATCGCCAGGACTTTCGCGGAAAATGAATACCGCAGCTATATCCTGATTGATTTTGGAAATGCGCCAAAAGATATACTGGATCTGTTTGAGAATAACAGTACAGATCTGGACCTGTTTTTTGCAATGCTCTCTGCTTATTATTCAACGGTTCTTTATCGCAGAGAATCATTGATTATCTTTGATGAAATACAGCAGTTCCCGCGGGCAAGGCAGCTGATAAAGTACCTGGTAGCAGACGGAAGATTTGACTATCTGGAAACGGGGTCTTTGATCCGCCTGAAAAAGAATATACAGGATATTATTATCCCCTCTGAAGAAGAACATCTGGAACTTTTTCCTTTGGACTTTGAAGAGTATCTTTGGGCAATGAAAGACGAAGCCACATTTTCTTATATAAGAACCTGTTTTGGGC
>CALEMD010000053.1 GCA_937902945.1 uncultured Erysipelotrichaceae bacterium
TTTATCAATAGAGAGCCAGGAAATGGTTTTTTGATTGATACAAATGAAATGTATCAGAAAGCACAGGAATACCTTGATGATTTGGGGCTGGATATAGATGCACATGCAAATGTATCTAATCTGAACATTGCTGAGCAGCAGATGGTTGAAATAACAAAGGCGGTATCATTTCAATCGAAGATTATAGTAATGGATGAACCAACGTCGTCGCTGTCAGACAAGGAAATCGATGCATTATTTACGAATATACGAGAATTGAAAAAACGTGGAATTGGTATTATATATATTTCTCACCGTTTATCTGAGCTGTCACAAATTGCAGATAGAGTGACGATTTTCAGAGATGGTATGACAGTCGGTACATATAATGTATCAGAAATATCAAATGAAGAAATTGTGCATCAGATGGTGGGCAGAGAAGTAACAAATTATTATTCAAGAACCTTCAAGAATAACGATGAAAAGATTCTTGAAGTTGATGATATATCCAACAACAAAATACATAATGTCAGTTTTACTCTTCATAAGGGAGAAATTTTGGGTTTCGCTGGATTGATTGGTGCTGGGCGTACAGAAACCGCCGAAGCAATTCTGGGATTCAATCCTTATAAACAGGGAACAGTAAAACTGAATGGGAAAGTAATACATTTCAAATCTCCAGAAGAAGCTTATCAAAGCAATATAGGATATATTCCGGAAGATCGAAGAGGAGAAAGTCTGTTTCCAATACAATCAGTACGTTTTAATACAACCATTCGTGTTTTGAATCAGTTTATTCGTGGAGTATCTGTGGATAATCAGCAAGAGAAAAAAATAACTGAGGATTATATAAAAGAACTTGGAATAAAAACGCCATCACAAGAGGCAATGATCCAGAATCTCTCTGGGGGAAATCAGCAGAAGGTAATTGTGGCAAGATGGTTGGCAGAGAATCCGAAAATACTGATTATGGACGAACCGACAAGGGGAATTGATGTTGGTGCAAAAGCAGAAATCTATGAATTGATGAACCAGTTGGTTGAACAGGGAATATCAATCATCATGATCTCATCAGAATTGCCTGAAATTATCAATATGAGTGATCGGATTGTTGTGATGCGGGAAGGAACAATATCAAAAATACTGTCCCACGAAGAAGCAAGCCAGGATCTGATTATGAAATATGCTGTGAATGTCTAGAAGGAGTGGAATATATGGTGGATAATAAAACAACGCATTTGAATAAATCAAAGCACGGAATATATAACTGGATAATTGCGCATGCAGGCCAACTTGTATTCTTACTTATTCTGTTGGTTGTGCTTTCTATAGCATCTCCAACTTTCCGTACGGCTGTTAACTTTATAAATGTATCAAGACAGGTATCAATCAATGTAATTATCGCCTGTGCAATGACGATGGTATTAATTACAGGTGGAATTGATCTATCTGTTGGATCAATTATGGCAATGTCTGGTATGGTGTCAGCATATCTATCATTGAATTCTGTACCGTTTGGAATATGCCTGTTGGCAGGGCTGTCTGCGGGTATAGCGGCGGGTTTGATCAATGGCGCCATTTTGGCGAATACAAAGCTCCCGCCATTTATTGTTACCTATGCTACACAGAGCATCCTAAGAGGATTGGTATATGTAATAACCGGCGCTGGAACAATTCGTCTGGTTTCCGAAGCATATCTGAACTTTGGCGGTGGGTCGTTAGGAGGAATTCCGCTTCCAGTTATCTACATGGTGGTTGTTATTATTGCAGCTACGCTGGTACTGAGCCGATCCAAGTTTGGCAGACATATGTATGCTATTGGCGGAAACCAAAAAGCAGCACAATATGCTGGCATTAATACAAAGAAGATTACAATTCTCATTTATACGATTTCTGGTGCCTGCGCTGCATTTGCAGGTATGGTTTTGACAAGCCGCAACAGCAGCATGCAGCCTGCAGTTGGAAATGGATCTGAGATGGACGCGATTGCAGCAGTAGTTCTAGGTGGGACTTCAATGGCAGGAGGACGCGGATCAATCAGCGGAACAATACTAGGAGCATTCATTATTGGTTTTATTAACAATGGTTTAAATATGCTTAGAATGGATAGTTTTTACCAGTATATAGCAAAAGGCGTTGTTATATTAATAGCAGTTTATATGGATGATGTAAAGAACGCACGTATTGCTAAAGGTATAACTGGATCTGATAAGCAGAGAAAGGGGAAATAATATTATGAAAAAAGGAGAATTATTGAATTCGGAGATTTCCGCAGTAGTTGCTAAGATGGGGCACACAGATGAACTTACAATATGCGATTGTGGTTTTCCTATCAGAGGTACAGATAGAATTGATTTAGTGCTTCACAAAGGAGTTCCAACATTTATTGATACACTGGATACGGTTCTTTCTGAATTACATATTGAAAGAGTAATTTTGGCTGATGAAATCAAAACGACCTCGCCGTTAATGCTAAAAGAAATAGAAAAACGTTTGCCGGAAGGCACTAAAATCATTTTTATTCCACATGAGGAGTTGAAAAAAGAGTCAGAACGTTCGAGGGCTGTAATTAGGACTGGCGAATGTACATCATATGCTAATATAATACTAATAAGTGGTGTTACATTTTAGGTGGTGTATATGAAAATACTTAGTTTTGGTTCAATGAATGTTGATTATGTCTACAGAGTTCCAGAATTCGTTAAGCCAGGGGAGACAAAAACTGTGTCTTCACTTCAGGTGAATGCAGGTGGGAAAGGATTGAATCAAGCAATTGCCCTGTCAAAAGCAGGGCTTGATGTGTATCAGGCAGGCATAATTGGAGATGAAGGTGTTTTTCTTCGCAATATGCTTCAGAAGTATAATGTTGATACAAGTATGATACAAAAAACATATGATAAAAATGGACATGCAATAATTCAGGTTGATAACAGTGGTGAAAACTGTATTCTGGTTTATCCTGGTACAAATCATATGCTAACAGAAGAAATGATTGATGAAGTATTATCACATTTTGATAAGGATGATGTAGTGATAACACAGAACGAAACAAATCTAGTTTCATATCTCTTTGAAAAGGCATACAACAAAGGAATGCGCATAGCTTTTAATCCTTCTCCGTTTAACAAAGAAATCATGAATTACTCTTTAGACAAAGTAACATGGCTCTTTGTTAATGAAACAGAAGGAGCGTGCATGACGGGGGTATCCGAGCCAA
>CALEMD010000054.1 GCA_937902945.1 uncultured Erysipelotrichaceae bacterium
AAGTATTTTTAAATGCGCAATGCGAATTTTAAACTGCAATTATCATGGATAGACAGAAGCTTTCTTCTTGTCTTTTCCTAAACGCTCAAACTTTACGATGCCGTCTGCTGTAGCGAACAGTGTATCATCACCGCCGCGTCCGACATTAGCACCCGGATGAATTTTTGTTCCTCTCTGCCTGTAGATAATGGAACCTGAAGAAGCAAATTCACCATCTGCTTTTTTTGCTCCCAGCCTGCGGCCTGCTGAATCACGGCCGTTCTTGGTTGAGGAGACACCCTTTTTACTGGCAAAGAACTGTATGCTCAATGTAAATTTCATATGACTTTTTCCTCCGATTTTACCAGAACGAATTCTGGATATCTTTCTTCTACTGTCTGCAGCTGAATCATTCCTGTATTCAGAATTGTCTCAGTCTGCTCTGTTGATTTGATGATGCGGATCTTTATCAGATTATCCTTAATTTGAATATCTGCTTCTGCATGCATTTGGTGCAATGCATTGCACAGTCCAAATCCAATAGCACTTACTGCTGCACAGATCAGATCACGGCCAGCCTCTTCACTTCCGGAATGTCCGAAAATGGAAAGTTCTTCTGTACTGCCCTGCTTCATCGTTCTCTGCACAGTAATCATTGTTATGCCTCGATGGATTCAATTGTCAGCTTTGTATATGGCTGACGGTGACCCTGGCGATGACGTGTGGAGCCTTTCTTGGAATGATACATGAAGATTCTGACTTTCTTTTCCTTGCCCTGCTTTTCAACTTTGCAGGTAACCTTTGCTCCTTCAACATAAGGAGTTCCGATCTTGGTTGTTTCATCAGAGATCAGGCATACCTTGTCAATAACAATTTCTGTGCCTGGTTCAGCTTCCAGTTTTTCGACAAAGATAGACTGACCTTTTTCAACCTTAAGCTGTTTACCGCCTGTTTCGATAATTGCGTACATATATTGCACCTCCTGACATTATCTTAAGACGCGCCATTCAGGGGACAGATAAACTGTTCTTAAACCCTTTTATGAGCGGTTACAGACCTCTTTGGAGGGCTGATAACGAATTGATTATAACCTATGCAGATGTCTACGTCAATTCTGATTTTCTGCACCATTCTCTGCTTGCTCAAAGCAATTAAGCAAGTTTGATATCCCCGCTTATTGAGTGGGCAGTCAGATGATTCTCATCTGCATAAGGGAATGTGCGGGATTTCACTTCACCGCTTACTGTGGAGCAGTCAATATCAGCTGCGGCAATCCCAGCAAGCTTTATTTGAATATCGCCGCTGGCTGTTTCTGTCTTTAGATGATCAAAACTCTGACAGCTGACAGAAACGTCACCGCTCACTGAGATAACGCTTCCATCATCAAATCTGCTATTGCTTGCAAACTCAACATCTCCGCTTGTGCTTCGAAGAGCAATCCTGCTTCCGCTGCCAACAAGACTGCAGTATATATCTCCGCTTATTGATTTTACGCCAAGATTTTCGGCTGCACAGTCATGAATTTCAATGTCTCCAGACATCGCACTGCAGGCAAAACTGCCAAATAAGAGTCTGCTGATTTCAATATCACCGCTCATTGTTTCAATATCACAATTCATTGCACTCGAAGACGGAATTTCAATATAGATCTCGAGATTGGCATCAAAGAGACTTCGCTTGGAGTCTTCCTGAATAGAAAGCTTCTCACCTTCCTGTTTGATAGATATACGATCCGCATTTCCTTTTAATCGTATGTGCGTATCCATATCATGACCTGCATCAATCACTATATCGGAAGAACCGCAGCGAAGCGATAGAAAACCTATATCGCTGTAATGCTGCTGAATATCTTGGTGATACCCTTCTGAATCAGAGAACATCTTCTGAAAGCGATCTTTGAATTCTGAACGGAAATCAGTATTGTCTTTTGGGGAAGCATGCATTTCTTTCAGAAGAGATTCCAAGTCACCCATAGAATCCAATGCTGCTTTCTGTGCTTCATTTTCATTGTTTCCTTCAGCAAGCGATTCATTATATCGATCAAGAAGATCCTGATATATTTCCTCTTTCAATTCATTGACTTCCTGCGTTTCTTCAAATCTGGAGAAGATTTCATCCAGATGTATGCGTATCATGTGCATTTATCGTACCAGCCTTTCTATTATTCTGCAGGATAATTCCCAATCCTCGAGATTTTTCTCATATTTTTGGATCCCTTGTTCCGTAATGGAATAGTATCTTCTTCTAGCTCCTGATCCCTCGTCTCCCCAATAGGAACGTATATATCCCTCTTCTTCAAGACGGCGGAATGCAGAATACATGGATGCTTCACTCAATCGATATTCTCCATCAGATAGTTTTTCAATACTTCGGTTTATCTCATATCCATAAGTATCATGGTCTTTAAGAAATCGAAGCAGAATAGTATCAATCTGCCCTCGTATATTATCAGATGCAATAGCCATAAACACCTCCTGCGTATGTGCTAAATCGTACGTGTTTCAATGAAAAGCTCACAATAATATGCCTGTTCTGCCATCAGCTCTTTCTTTAAGCGATAATTGTTAGAATTTGAATCACCATTCTCGTTCAGCAGATGATGCAGATAAGCAAGGCTATCCAATTTTGTTTTCATAACGATACCTCCTGTTTACATATACATTCTATTCATATATACCTCATCTGTCAATGTATATTTCAATAAAAAAAGAGATATTCCTGCATTGGAATTATCCCCAGATCAGCCAAAGCGTTATATATCCTCCTAACGCAGCTGCTAATGTAAACGGTATTCCTATTCTAAGAAAATCCTTTGTTGATACCTTATATCCTGCTTTCTGCAGAATGCCGATACCGGCTATATTGGCGCTGGCTCCTACCGGCGTCAAATTGCCTCCTAGAGTTGCACCAATGAGAAGACCAAAGCTGAGCAGATATGGTTCAACACCTAGAATAGCAGACAGCGTTGTTATAACAGGAAGCATTGTTGCAACGTATGGGATGTTATCAATAAACGCGGATAGAAATACAGAAACGAATACAATCAGCGTATATAGAAGGAACTCATTGGAACCGCCTATTTTTACAAACAGTTCTGCAATTGCATCAATGACACCCGCATAGGTAATTCCCTCAATGACAAGGAACAGTCCAATCAAAAGAAACAGTGTACGCCAGTCAATTGCCATGAATACAAGTTTTGCATTCTGGATGGAGTGATTTCGCAGGCATTCATAAACAGTGCCGATTGCTGCCAGGCCAAGGCATATATATCCATTTGTCAGCTCCGGCTTATTTGGAAACATAGAAGCCGCAATCAGCATAACTACAACACCTACTAAAAGGACAGAAGGAACATAATCCGTAACCTCTGTTTCCACATCTGCCTGTACAGGAGCCTTTTCTTTTCGAAACAGCCACATGAGTACAGGTATCGTAAGCATTGCCCCTACCTCTACTGCAAATGCGATACCCAATCTGCCATTCATCCAGAAAAAATCCGTAAAGCTCATGCCTGTATAATTTCCAAGAAGTATGCTTGTTGTATCACCCACAAGAGTTGCAGCACCCTGAAGATTTGATGAAACAGCGATCGAGATAATAATAGGAATAGGATTAATCTTCAGTTTTTTCGAAACTTCCAATCCAACCGGTGCAATCATCAGCACTGTCGCAACATTATCGACAAAGGCAGAAACCACACCTGCAAATATACTTAAGACAATAACAGCCCAGCAAACGTTGGGAACGGCTGATATGAGTTTTTCAGCCAGGCGCAACGGCATTCTGCTGCTGATGAACAATTCGACAATTCCCATAGTTCCAGCAAGCATCATAATCACATTCCAATTGATAGCAGTCATAATCGCAGAAATCGGAAGAATACCGGAAACAACAAAAACAAGGGCCGCACAAAGCGCGACTTCGGCTCTGTGATTCGGCATAGTAAGCAGACAGATATACATGATAATAAACATGATAACAGCAGCAATCATAACAATCCCCTTCTAATTCTGATTCTATACATCATTGCATTGCAGCCACAAACTTTAAAGCTTAATAAGTTCTTTGCTTTGATGATCCAGGAATATCGGCGGATCCATTGTCAGTTCACCGCATGTTTTGCGGCTGAAACAGACAAGTACTGATACAGCCTTTCCTGAAATACTGCGATATGCAGTCTGCATGCGGATAGGATAGAATCCCGATTTTTCCGCAGCCACGAAAAGATCATACAATCTTGAGACTCGATGTACAAGATAAAATCGGCCTTGATCCTTTATCAGCCTTGCTGCAGAAGCAAACAATTCATCCAGAGGAAGATATGATTCATGTCTAGCAGCAGCAATAAAAGCATTGCCTGAAACATTCTTGCCGCAATTTCTGAAATATGGCGGATTGCATAGTATTGCAGAAAACCTGCCATCATTAAAATCCTGAATTTTCCCAACTTCCAATCGGCATGGAAGATTATATCTTTCCATATTTTTCTTTGCTAGATCCGTTGCTTTATCGAACAGATCTATGCCGGTTATGGAAAGCGGATGATGCAATGCGGCGTACATCATCAATGCACCTTGATTGCAGCCTATATCAAGAACTGTATCATCGTGCCTGATTTGCATAAATCTTCCTAGCAGTTCCGTATCAGAATTGAAGTGAAACATATCTTCCGCCTGTTCAATCTCATATGGCGTGCCTGGCAGGTAATCAAGCTTCATGAGTCTGCCTCAATTCAAACCAGAATAGACT
>CALEMD010000055.1 GCA_937902945.1 uncultured Erysipelotrichaceae bacterium
GACACACCATATTCTTTTTCAGATCGGACTTCATCATTTCTATCGGCGTATGTCCTCTATGAATATACATTCTTGTATTGTTATTCATCTCGACGATGATTTGACACAGTTCCAGAAACGCATCCTCTTCGATCTTTGCAAGTCCTATCTCTTTCAGATCATCCGCAATTTCATGCATCTCTGCACCAGAACGGATATCGCCAAGCATGTCACTGATTGCCTTATCCGCTTCAAATGGCTCAAGACCGTTTTTCAGCAGAGCCGCAAACATTTTATTATTAACCGGATCGCTCTTTGGATATCCTTCATCCATCAATTCCTGTATTTCTTTTTCAGATGGAATATAGAAGTCTTTGCCTTCCTGAATATTCTGAATATCTTTCAGTACACCTTTCCACTGCTTATCTGTCATAGATTGTTCCTGGTAAACAATCATTCCGTTTTCCAAAGAACAGTCACGCAGCTGCTCGGGTATCTGCATATACTGTTCAGCAATATCAGCAGCTGATTCATTGAAGAGAGGACTGCGGTATGCCATCTTTGCGAACACTTCAATCGGTGATGCCAGATCATATTCCCGTATCACATGTGCGCATCTCATCAGCCATGCATTTTTTTCTCTTCTCTGATGCCAATGCTGTTCATCATCTTTCTTTCTCAGTTCTGCGGCTTCTTCAGGAACACATATTGCGGCGCCCTGATCAATAAAGCCAAGCAGCTCCAATGCGACTAGATATGAGATTGCGTCTAACTTTGCGAATGAATCTACCTGCAGTCTTCCTTACTCAGTATCTTTCAGAATTCCAATTTGAAAATCACTGAGAATCTGAAGACGCTGTTCAATCGCTCCTCGTTTGATCAGTTCTGCAGATATGGCTTCTGCCATTTCATCATGTTTCGAATGAGATCGTCCTTTTATAGAAAGCTCTTTAGCATATGCGTGCAGATCCTCGTTGGAGTATTCTTTCAGGCGATCACTCAATCTGTATTCTTTTGCTTTTTTCATGCGTCCTCACTTTCCAAACAGAGCTGCTGCTTTCTTCATATTCATAGATGCTTCGACATGGAATGGACAGCGGCCATCACACGCTCTGCATTGAATGCATTCCGATGCATGATGATCAAGTGCCATATAGTGTTCATTGACTGTTTCCGGTATCGATGCATGCACCTGTGCTAGGTTCAGAAGCTTTGTCACATCGGCTACATTGATGCCTGCAGGACACGGTGCACAATGACCGCAGTACATGCAGTGGCCTCTCCAGCTGATCTTAGGCATCGCCATCAGAGAAGCCGTATAGTCCTTCTGTGACTGCGGCGCTTCTTCATATGCGGCATTCTGTCGCAATTCATCAATGCTTCGAGAACCGGTCATGACTGCTGCCACTGCAGGTCTGGATAAAGCATAGCTGATGCATTCATAAGGCGTCAATTGCACTTTGGCTTCAGACAGATCCGCATGCAGAAGATCTCCTCCACCAAACGCCTTCATGACATCGATGCCGATTCCTCTAGCGGCACATTCTTCATAAAGCTTCTTGCGGGAAGGATCCATATTCAGAAGCGGTTTCTCATATGATTCATCTGCCCACAGCTTCTCAATGTCTTCAGATCCCGGCTGCAGATCATAGCATGGATTGATGCTGAACATCAGAACATCAATCTCATCCAATGCCGCAAGTGCCGCTTCAGGATTATGCGACGAAAGACCTATGTATCGAATCAGCCCCTGCTTCTTCCATTCTTTGACCATCGGCAGTACATTCTGTTTTACCAGTTGCCAGTCTTTCAAAGAATCCACATAGTGAATCATGCCTATTTCAAAATGATCTGTCTGCATCTGTTCCAATCGCTGGAAAAATGCTTCTTTGACTTCTTCTGTTTCTCTTGATCTTTTATACTGCCCATCTTTATAGACTGAGCATATATGACTCTGCAGAATGAATGCATCTCTTCTGCCGTGTATTGCACTTCCGATTGCTTTCAGAATAGCAGGATCCGGTGTATACAGGTCAATGAAATTCATCCCCGCTGTATGCATCGCATCAATCAGCTCATCCACTTCTGTCTGACTTTTGCCATCAAAGCCTTCACATCCCATTGCAATTTCGCTGACTTCAAGATCTGTTCTGCCGAGTTTTCTGTATTTCATTCTCTCTCCTTTTATGCCCAGAGCTTTTCATACTCCTCTTTAGGAAGCGGCTTGCTGAAGTAGAAACCCTGCACATATTCACACCCTGCATCCTGCAGAAACTTTGCCTGCTGATCGGTCTGAACACTTTCGGCAATAACCGGCATATTCAGCTGCTTGGATGCTTTCAGTATATATGACGCAATCAATTCTCCTGATTCTTGATCCGTATCTGTCAGAAATTCCATATCGAGTTTCAGAATATCAAAATCAATATCCTTAAGTGTATTCAAGGAACTCAATCCTCTGCCGAAATCATCAATCAGTATTGTAAACCCACTGTCTCTAAGCTTTTTCAGGGTTCTGCTGGAAACACCTGGATTCAAGGTATAGGAACTCTCTGTAATTTCCAGCTGCAGCATATAAGCCGGAATTTCATATTTCTTCACCAGTTCAGTCAGTTTATCCGCCAGCTGAGGATCATTCAGACTGACCTGGGAAATATTAACAGAGACAGGAAATGGCTGCTTGCCATCCTGAATCCATTTCTGTATCTGTGCACAGACTGAATCGCAGACAAACATGTCAATCTTAGTCATGAAGCCATTGCGTTCGAATATTGGCAGAAATTCTGATGGCAGAGAGACAATATCGTCTTTGCGTTTCCATCTGATCAGTGCCTCACATCCGCATACAGTTCTATCTTTCATTGTATACTTCGGCTGATAATACACCACAAACTGTGAACTGCGCAGTGCTTCATCCATGTATCCGGTAATGGTATGCTCTCTAACCAATCCATCTTCCATGGATGGTTCAAAGAATGCATAGTAGCTGCAGTAATCCTTGCTGCAGCTGTTTCTAGCCATCTCTGCTTCATCAAAGAGACGGTTCAAATCCTGTGTTCCATCAGCCGCCAAAACGATTCCGAATGTCGGCACTATGTCAAAGCTCAGCGGATAGTGGCGCATAGACTGACGCAGACTTTCCAATAGCTGCAGAAGCTCATCCCGTGTATCATATGCCATGCATATCAGAAAGCGGTCTCCAGCCGCATGCCCATAAGAGAACTGCTTCAGATTCTCACCGATGCTCTTCAGCAGATCCGCTGTATACCGGATAAAACGATCGCCTTCCTCATGCCCATAGAAGCGATTCACCAAGGTGAAATTCTTAATATCAAACAAGACCAAAGCATGCTTCTGATTTGGATTGGACTTCATCATGTTTTCTGATGCAGTGAAGAATGTCTGCTTATTGTATATGCCAGCAACCATGCTGTATTCGCTCTGATAGCGCAGCTGACGCAAGAGATCTATTTCACTATGCTCTATGGCATTGCGCAGGCGAAGCAGCAATACATCATTATTGAATGGCTTCATCGCAAAATCATATGCCCCAAGTTCAAGACATTTTGACTCTTCATCAGTATCTGCAGTTCCAGTCAGTACAATAACCGGTATGCCATGCAGCTGAGGCATATCATGATACCTTTCAAGAAACTCCATTCCGCTCATAACCGGCATTTTCAAATCCAGCAGAATTGCCGCTGTCTGTTCGCTGTGCTTCTGCAGCAGATCTAAAGCCTCCTGCCCATTTTCAGCATCCTCTACATGATAGTAAGATGAAAGAAGTCTGCGCAGATATTTTCTGTTCAGCAGGCTGTCTTCTACAATTAAAACAGTATCCTTTTCCATGGTCATAACGCTCCCCCGTTATTTCATATGTGTTTTCATTATATCATTCTCTTTCCGCAAGAAAACACGAATCAGCGCTTCAGCACAGCAAGTTGCACAGCCTGATTAAAGGATGCTATCATTCCAAAAAGGAGATTCCCAGATGAAAAACCGTACAATTGCGATCGCACTTCTTATCCTCTCCTGCATCATGTGCGCTGTATCCTTTATTCTTCTTCCGGATACGGTTGTCACGCAGATTTCATTATCTTCGTCTGATGCAGCGACTTTGCCAAAGCTGTTCGCTATTGCCATTCCGACACTGTTCAGTGCCGGAGGCTCTTTATACTCAATTTTCAGCAAAGACACTTCAAACAAACCGCTGATTATTTCCGCAGTAGGCATCGCCGTATTTATTATCATGCTGGCTGTAAATCTCTGATTGCAGTCTGAAAGGACCTGTTTTCATTCAACATACTGCTTATAATCTGCGTATCCTTGTGCATCCATTTCATCATAAGGCACAAAGCGCAAAGAAGCTCCATTGATGCAGTAGCGTACTCCGTTAGGGGATTCCACATCATTCTCAAAGCGATGCCCCAAATGATTGCCAGCACTGCTTTCCACTTCTGTTCTAGCATACCCAATATTGAAATCTGTATTGAATCTGAACTGCTTATCCGAAACAATTCCTTTAGTAAAGGATGGCCAGCCGCAGGAAGAAGTATATTTGTCTTTTGAAGAAAACAGAGGCTCCCCTGTGACCACATCTACATAAATACCCTTTTCATCAGAATCCCAGTACTCACTGCTGAATGCTTTTTCTGTAGCTTTATTCTGCGTAACATTGTACTGTTCGTCACTCAGACTGTTCTTCAGAATACTGTCTTCAGGATTTACATAGCTGAGATCCGGAACATCCATTTTCTTCGCTTCTTCTATTTCTGCATTGGAGATATGACAGTAGCCATTGGGATTCTTTTCTAAGTAATCCTGATGGTACTCTTCTGCCTCATAGAAATTCACCAGCGGCTTCACTTCTACATAAAAGCTTTCATAGTCATTCTTTTTCTTTTCAGCAATCTGCTGAACGATTGCCTCACTTTCATCATCCGCATAGTAGATTCCCGTCTGATACTGTTCTCCTATATCATTGCCC